>NZ_JBHYZV010000019.1:91243-102709 GCF_042753905.1 Streptomyces sp. NPDC059248
ACTTGTGTATAAGAGACACGGCGTGCCGTCCGCGCAGTCCGCGGCCGCCGCGGATCCGGGGGTCACCGACCGCGGCGGCGGTACGGCCCCGGACCCCGACTTCGTCCGCGAGTCCGCCGTCTTCGAGGAATCCCCCCAGCTCGCCCTCCTCGGCACGGTCCGCGACCATCCGGCGGACTGGCTCCGGGCGGGCCAGGCCATGGAGCGCGTCCTCCTCGAAGCCACCCTCGACGGCCTCGCCACCTCGGTCGCCTCCCAGGCGCTGGAGTGGAGCGACCTGCGGTGGGCGGTCCGCGACCCGGCGTCCGCGATGGGCCATGTCCATATGGTCATCCGGCTCGGCTACGGCCCCCGGGGCCCGGACACCCGGCGCAGGCCGGTACGGGACGTACTGACGGTCGGCCCCTCGACGGCCGGCCCCGGGGAGTAGCCCGCGGCGGCCGAGGGCCCCGCCCCTCACACCCCCGTCGGCAGCGGCCCCTCAGCACACCCCTGTCGGCAGCGGTCCCATCAGCGGTCGTACCGACGCCGCCGCGCTCCATGCCCGGTGCTGCGCCAGTTCCGCCGTCTCCGCCTCCGCGAGCACCAGGCCCGTACAGGCGCGCTGGTCGCCGACGGCGTGGACGACGTCGCCCGGCGCGCGGACGGGGAACCACTCCACATTTCCCGGGAACGCGCCGAGGCCGTCGAGGCCGCGCCAGCCGGTGAGGGTGCCCGGACGGTCGGGATAGACCAGGACGAACGCGACGGCCGGGCCGGTGAAGGGCGCCACCAGCGGACCGTCCATCAGGGTCGGCCGCAGCCCGATGGCGACCTCGATCACCGCGTCGTAGACGTCCGTCCCCAGCGCCCGGCAGAGCGCCTCGCCGACGAGCCCGCCCCCGATCCGCCGGTTGATCTCGACGAGTTCGGGACCGTGCGAGGTCTCCACGAACTCGACATGGGCGAAGCCCTGGTCGTGCCCGGCTGTGGCGAGTACGTCGGCGGCCCAGCGGGCCAGCGTCTCGTGTCCGCCCGGCGGCAGGCCGACGGGGAAGGCCGCGCCCTCCTCCCGTACGGCGGATGTACGGGACATCTGCCGGCTGGAGACCCCCAGCAGCCGGGTCTCGCCCTTCCAGCTGAGGGTCTCGGCGCTGTACAGCGGTCCGGGCAGGAACGGTTCGGCGAAGAGCCGGCCCTTCAGCTCGCCGCCGCACGCGGCGGCCTCGGTGAGCGCGGCCCGCAGCTCGGCCTCGTCGTGGACGATCCAGACGCCCCGGGACGAGGTGCCCGCCGAGTCCTTGAGCACGGCGGGCAGTTCGACCGCCGCGGGGTGCGTGGAGGCGACGATCCGGCTGAGCCCGGCCGCGTGCAGCCGCTGCCGTACGAGGGCCTTGTCGCGGAGCACCCGTACATCCGCCGGGTCGGGCCCCGGCAGCCCCAGCTCGGCGGCGAGATCGGCGGCCGGGACGCTCCAGGTGTCGGTGGTGTTCACCAGCCCGACGAGATCGGGCAGCCCGGCCAGGGCCCGGCGGACGGCCCCCGGGTCGGTGGTGTCGACGTCCACGATGTCGAGGATCTCCTCGGGCATGGCGGCCAGTTCATGGCGGTAGACCGTGCGGTCGGAGGTGAGGAGCGCGAGACGGTGCCCGGCGACGGCGGCGGCGAGCGCGAGGCGTTCGAGTCCGAAGGGGAGCGATTCGAGGGCGGCGACGGTCACCGTGGGGCTCCTGGGGTGGTGTGGGGGGCGCGTTTGCGTGCCGGGGCTCGGGAAGGGGGACGGCTTCCGGCGGAGCGGGGGTTGTCCGCCGGGGCGTCCGTACGGGACGGGCGCGGGGTACGGGGCGGGGGGTCGGCCGCCGCCGGGTCCGTACGGGCTCCCGGTGGTGCGGGCCGCCCGGCCCATTCCAGCACCGCCCACGGCGGAAGCAACCCTTCCGGGCCGGTGATGCGTTCGGCGCGCGGATGTGCCGGGCCCGCCGCCCCCGGTCCTGGTGGCGACCGAGCGACGGCGGCGTTCGGTCCATCGCTCCGGCCTCCCGCCGTCGTGGCCGGGACCCGGCTGCGGGCCCGGCCCCTGGTCCGTACACCGGGTCCGTACACCTGGTCCGGTGAAAGGTGTCCGGTGAAGGTGTCCGTCCCGTTAGTGGTCGTTCGGCCACAGCGTCGGGTTCCCGCCAGAAGGATCGTTTCCGCAGGAGGTGCCGTCGAGACCCGGGAGCAGGGAGCAGGGCCTCGACGGCGCGCCGTCAGCTCTCCGTCCCGCCCCGTCCCCGCTCCCGCCCCCGCAGGGGTCGCCGGTCCGGGCCCACACGGGCCGAGTCCGCCGCCGCGCGGCCCTCCTCCCAGCCGGCCGGGTCGTCGACACCCCGTACCCGGGTCGTCGTGGTCCGCGGGAACAGCTCGTCCGCGCGGGCCGAGACCGCGACGTCCCGCGTCGCGAGCACGGGCAGCAGATCGGCGGGAGCGGCCCCCGCCACCGCGTCGGCCGCCGCCGTGAGGCGCTCCCCGACCCGGGACGCGTACGCCATCAGGAACGACTGCCGGAACGTCTTCGTACGTTTCCGGCCGCCCGCCCGCTGCGCCGCCTCCGCGCGCGTCATCGCGGCGGTGCCCTGCACCAGCAGGGACGTGTACAGCAGCTCGACGGCGTCGAGATCGGAGGCGTAACCGACGACTGTCGAGAAGTCGAAGTCGCCGTTCCAGACCGCGCGGCAGCGGTTCGCCCCCGCCACGGCGTCCAGGAGGATCGCCTTGGCCGTCTCGTACGGCGGCTCCACACCGATCCGGCAGGCGCCGGGCACCGCCCGCCCGGCCGCGTCCCCGCCCGCGCCGCTCACCGCGGCGGCGTCGACGCTGTAGCGGGCGGCCAGCTCCTGCGCCTTCGCCGACAGCGCCTCGGCCTCCTCCGGGTAGTCGGTCGCCTCGGCCTTGGCCAGCAGGGCGCGTATCCGGGTCAGCGCCTTCGGCTCGTACGCGGACGGCGGTACGGCCGCGGTGGCGGTCGCCGACGCGCCCGGCACCGGCCCGACCGGCTCGATCGAGGGGAGCCGCAGCAGCAGCCGGTACAGCTCCAGGACGGCGGTGGCGTACGAGAACCGGTCCGGCGCCCGCCACGGCGGTACGGCGCCGGGCGCGAGATCGTCGAGCTGCGCGGCCCAGCGGGGCGGGAGCGCGGCGGCCGGATAGCGCCGGGACTCCGCCCTGATCAGCTCCGCCGCGATCCGGATGTGCGGGTCCCCGAGGTCGCGCCGGACGAGCCGGATCACATCGGCGGGCTGCCAGCCACGCTCCCAGGCCCGCCGCACGAACTCCTCGCCCCGCCGCGCCAGCTCCGCGTCGGCGCCCGGATCGGCGGCCACGAGGGACGCGGCGGTGTCGACGGCCCGCTCCCGGGCCCCGGGGTCCGTGGTGTTCTCGGCGTACAGGGCCGTCGCCAGGGCCCGCTCGACGGTGGTCCGGGGCTCGTCGGGGCCGGGTGGGGCTGTGCTCATCCCACCATCATGCGGTGCGCGACCACATGCCCCGGCCCGCCGCCGCCGTGCCGCCCGTCACGCCTCCTTGAGGGTGTCCTTGATCCGGTCCACCTCGGGGAGGAGGGCATCGTGGTCGACGGGATCCATGGCGTGGATATCGATCACCACCAGCCCCTTCGGGGTCCGGAACCCGATCTGGGTCCGTTTCTGGTCGTGATCCAAGACCTCGTTGAGCGCCGTGTAGGAGAGCTCGACCGCCTCGTACGGGCCCATCTTCGTATCGCGGTACACGACGTCCTCCACGCCCCGGTACCGCTTGTCCCAGGCGACGAACTGCTCCAGGGCGCTCCGGGCCGACGTGGCCTGCCACGGCTGGTGATAGAGCTCGAACGAACCGGCGGTGCCGCCGTGGCGGGCGTCCAGTCCGCAGATCTTCACGGCCGTTCCCACGGCCGGCGGGTTCTCGGCGTCCTCCGGTGTACTGATCTTCCAGCTCGCAGGGATGTCGAAGGCGACCGGCAGCGGGCACTCGCCTCCCGCCGTACCTATCTGCTGCGTCTTGGCTTTCTTGTCGTACGTGGACTTCGACTCCGCGTCCGAGTCGGAGCCGCCGCATCCGCCGGCGAGGAGCGCGAGCACCGCCGCGCCGACCGTGAGGCCCGTCCGTACACCGTGCTGTCGTCCCATGTGATCCCTCTGGTTGTGTCCGGTACTTCGGGCCGTCCGCCGCGGGGCCCCCGCCCCCGCCGCCCGCCGCGTCACGACCCCTTGAGCGTGTCCTTGATCCGGTCCACCTCGGGGAGGAGGGCGTCGTGGTCGATCGGGTCCATGGCGCCGACGTCGATCACGAGCAGACCCTTCGGGGTCTTGAAGCCGATATGGGTCTTCTTCTGGCGGGACTCCCAGAACTCGTTGAAGCCCTCGTAGGAGACCTCGACCCCGTTGTACGGGCCCACCTCCACATCGCGGTACACGATGTTCTTCTTCTTGGCGAGGTTGCTCTCGCTCACGAAGCGCTCCAGCGCGAACCGGGGCGTCGAGGCCCGCGACCGGTCGTTGTAGAGCCGGATGAAACCGGCGGTGCCGCCCTCGCGGGCGTCCAGTTCGCAGACCAACTCGGCCAGGCCCACCATCAGGTACTGCTGCGCCTCGCCGCTGACCCGGTTGGCCTTCCACTCGACGGGAGTGTCGAAGGTGACGGGCAGCGCGCAGACGCCCCCCGCCGTACCTATCTGCTGCGTCTTGGCTTTCTTGTCGTACGTGGACTTCGACTCCGCGTCCGAGCCGGAGCCGCCGCATCCGGTGGCGAGGAGCGCGAGCGCCGCCGCGCCGACCGTGAGGCCCGTCCGTACACCGTGCTGTCCCATGCGATCCCCCCTGGTGACGCCCCCTGCGTCACACTGTGAACGCGTCATCCTAGGCGGCCGCTACGACAGTCCCGGTACCGGTTTTCCGCTCGGTGCCCGGATCGTGTCCGGGGTGGCGGGAAGGGCGGGCCGGGTTCTGTTCCCCCGCAGGTCACGGCCGTGCCGGGGGGCCGATGTCAGACCCGGGTGGAAGACTTCCCGTATGGCGGAACGATGGGCGGTCGCGGCGGCGGCGGAGGGCGACGGGGCACGGCTCGTCCCCCTGCGCCCCGACGGCCTGCCCGCCGGTCCCGTGGTCGAGGAGCCGGACCTCGTGACGGCGGTCCGGTCCCGGCCGGAGGTCGGCCGTTGGGTGTGGCGCTCCACATTCGACCTCTACCCCCGGCTGCTGGCGGCCGGGGTCCGGGTCGAGCGGTGTTACGACGTGGAGGACGCCGAGCAGCTCCTCCTCGGGCACGAGGGCCGGTCCGGGGAGCCCAGGGCCGCCGCCGCGGCCCTGGCCCGGCTGCGGAAGCTGCCCGTACCGCCGGATCCGCCGCAGCGGGCCGCCGAGCCCGGCGCCCAGTCGTCGCTGTTCGAGCCGAGACCGGTCCCGCTGTCGCTGGAGTCCCTGCTGGAGGTGTACGCGGAGCAGCAGCGGCGCCACGACGCCTCGGCCCACCCGGGGCGGCTGCGGCTGCTGACGGCCGCCGAGTCGGCCGCGATGCTGGTCGCCGCCGAGATGAACCGCGCGGGGCTGCCGTGGCGGGCCGATGTGCACCGCGGGCTGCTGGAGGACATGCTCGGCGAGCGGTACGCGGGCGGGGGCGAGCCGCGGCGGCTGGCGGAGCTGACGGACGAGGTGTCGGCGGCGTTCGGGCGGCGGGTCAGGCCCGACCTCCCGGCGGATGTGGTGAAGGCCTTCGCGGAGGCCGGGTTCCGGCTGCGGTCGACCCGGCGCTGGGAGCTGGAGGAGATCGACCACCCGGCGGTCGCCCCGCTCGTCGAGTACAAGAAGCTCTACCGCGTCTGGGTGGCGCACGGCTGGACCTGGTTGAACGACTGGGTGCGGGACGGCCGCTTCCGCCCCGGCTATCTGCCCGGCGGCACGGTCTCGGGCCGCTGGACGACGAACGGCGGCGGCGCGCTCCAGCTGCCGAAGGTGATCCGCCGGGCGGTCGTCGCCGACCCCGGCTGGCGCCTGGTGGTCGCGGACGCGGACCAGATGGAGCCCCGGGTGCTGGCCGCGGTCTCCCGCGACCCCGGCCTGATGGAGGTCGCGGGCAATGAGGGCGATCTGTATACGGCGCTCGCGGCCCGCGGCTTCTCCGGCGAGCGCGAGGACGCCAAGCTGGCGCTGCTGGGCGCGGTCTACGGCCAGACGTCCGGCGACGGCCTGAAGAACCTGGCGGCGCTGCGCCGCCGCTTCCCCGCGGCGGTCGCCTATGTCGACGACGCGGCCCGCGCGGGCGAGGAGGGCCGCCTCGTCCGTACCTGGCTCGGCCGTACCTGCCCCCCGGTGTCCGGCGCGGGCGACGCCGACGAGGCGGGCCTGCCGCAGGACGACGCCCCCGCCTCCGCGTCCGACCTCTCGGACGCGCGGGCCCGGGGCCGCTTCACCCGTAATTTCGTGGTCCAGGGCGCGGCGGCCGACTGGTCCCTTCTGATGCTCGCGGCCCTGCGCCGGGGGCTCGCCGGGATGCGGGCCGAGCTGGTCTTCTTCCTCCACGACGAGGTGATCGTCCACTGCCCGGCGGAGGAGGCGGAGACCGTCACGAAGGCGATCCGCGAGGCGGGAGCCATGGCGGGCCGGATCGCCTTCGGCGAGACGCCCGTACGGTTCCCGTTCACGACGGCCGTGGTGGAGTGCTACGCCGACGCGAAGTGACGCCGGGTGCCGCCCGGGGTGCCCGGGGGCGCCCGGGGGCCGGGGCGCCCGGTGCTGCCCGGGGGCGTGGGGCTATCCCGGCGTGAAGTCCCCCGGTGATACCCCTGGACGCACATCGGCGAGGACGCCCCGGGCCCGGCCCGCCACCAGCCACCAAACCCCCCTCACCCCCAACTCCCTCCCAAATCAAGGCTATTGAGGATTAACGGTTAGATGCATCTATCGATGCCGTGATGGTCTCCGGCGGCCAGGGTGGAGATCGCGGAGGGCCGACCGGTTCGCCGCGACCCATGCCACTCCCGACCCTCTGGAGACATCTTGAAGCGACAGCTGGGGACCGTTGCCGTGACCCTCGCCCTCACCGGCGCCACCCTCGCCGGAGCCGCGGGAACGGCCGGCGCGGCGACGACTGCGGCCGGTCCGGCCGGGACGCCCGCGGCATGCTCCAACCCGTGGGGCAGCGGGGTGAAGAGCGCCGCCGACCCGACCACCGGACATCTGTCGGACATCAGGACCGGCCGGCACGCCTGCTACGACCGGATGGTCTTCGACATCGGCGCGACGAACCGGAACACCGGCTACCACGTGGGCTATGTCGACGCCTTCCACCAGGACGGCTCCGGCGACCCGATCCCCGTCGCGGGCGGCGCCATCCTCCAGATCTATGTCAACGCCCCCACTCGCAACCTCTCCACGGGCCAGGAAACCTACCCGGCCCGCGGCAAGCAGCCGCTGCCGGGCGTCGACATCACCGGTTACCAGACGTTCAAGGACCACAAGTTCGGGGCCAGCTTCGAAGGCCAGTCCCAGGTGGGCCTCGGCGTCCGCGCGAAGCTCCCGTTCCGGGTCACCAGGACCACGACGCAGATCGTGGTGGACGTCGCCCACGCGTGGTGATCCCGCGCCCCCTTCAACCCCCTGGAGACCCCTGATGCGTACCCTGACGACCGTCGCCGTGACCCTCGCCCTCACGGGCGCCACCCTCGCCGGTACGGCCGGAGCGGCGGGCGTCGCGACGACTCCCGGCACATCCGCGAAACCCACGGCGGTGTGCTCCACACCGTGGGGCAGCGGCACCAAATCGGACATGCTGCCGTATGCGAGCCCGCTGACGAATATCAGGACGGGCCAGCACGACTGTTACGACCGGATCGTGTTCGACGTCCCCAACAACGCGTCCGCCAAGGTCGGCTACCACGTCGACTACGTCACCGAGTTCTACGAGGACGGCACGGGCGACCCGATCCCGGTGACGGGCGGCGCGATCCTCCGCATCTTCGCGAGCACCCCCAGCTACGACCCGGAGACGGGCCGCGCCACCTACCCCGCCCGCCCGAAGTCCCCCCTCCCGGGCGTCAACCTCACCGGCTACCGCACCTTCAAGGACACCAAGTTCGGCGGCAGCTTCGAGGGCCGCACCCAGGTCGGCCTGGGCGTCCGCGCCAAGCTCCCCTTCCGGGTGACCCAGACGAAGACCCAGCTCATCGTGGACGTCGCCCACACCTGGTAGCCGTCGTCCCGCGCGCCCGGCCCGCCACCCGCGGGCCGGGCGCCGCCGGCCCGGGTCTCGGGTGGGGGCGCGTTACCGATTCTGGCTTTCTGGCCGGAGGTGGTGGAGCAGGAGGAGGGCGGCGATGGTGTTGGCGGATCGGATGCGGCCGTCGGTGACGAGTTCGGGTACGCGGGCGAGGGGCACCCATTCGCGGCGGGTGGATTCGAAGGCGTCGCGGGGTTCGCCGACTCGTCGGGCCTGGTCGGTCCAGTAGACGCGGTGGTGGGACGTGGAGATGCCGGGCATCGGATCGACGGCCAGCAGCAGCCGCATGGGTCCCGGCCGCCAGCCGGTCTCCTCCTCGAACTCGCGGGCGGCGGCGTGTGCGGGATCCTCGCCGTCGGCGGTGCCGCCGGAGGGGAGTTCAAAGGCCCAGGCGCCGGTGATGAAGCGGTGGCGCCACAACAGGAGGACTTCGTCGTGCTCGTTGAGGACGGCCGCGACGGCGACGGGCCGCAGACGGATCACGGTGTGGTCGAGGTGGCGCCCGTCGGGCAGGACGACATCGGCCATGCCCACCCGCACCCACCGGTTCTCGTACACGGTGCGCTCGCCGAGCGCCTGCCATTCGGACACGGGAGCCCTTCCGTCGGATATCCCCATCCCAGCACACACCCGCCGTCAGAACGGAATGCGGAGGATGTCGTCGATCCTCCCCACGACATCGCCGGTAGCCCGGCCCCGTAGTCCGGTCATGGAGCGACGAACCTTGACGAGACGGTCCCGTAGCCGTTGGGACTCCATGCCTTCCATGGTGTCGAGCATGCGGGTTGCCGTGGCTGCGGCCTGGTCGGCGTCCCCGGCCCGCAGGTGGCAGTCCGCCAGGGTCGCGAGCCGGTGGACCTTGCCGCGTTCATGTGTCTGTACGGCGACGGCTTCGGCCGCGTATGTCCTGGCGGGGCGGACATCACCGAGCCGCATGAGGGTATCGGCCAGATTGTTCTCCAGCAGTCCCGCTTGGATGTAGCCGGTCTCGGCGGGTTCGTCCTCGGGCCGGATCAGTCCGGCCTCGCGTTCCGCCTGTGTCATGGCTCGATGGGCCCCGGATTGATCGCCCATGCGGGAGTACGCCTTGGCCTGCATGGCGTACAGGTCGCATGCCAGCGCGTGCGAGATCGCCGAACCCGCCGCACGTAATCCCGCCTCGGCGAAGGCGACTGCCTGCCGGGGCTCGGACAGGAACAGCGACTGATTGACCAGCAGCGCTATGACATAGCCACCAAAGGCGCGGTCTCCGGACGCCTTGGCCAGCCTCAGCGCCTGGTGGAAATAGCGCTGCGCAAGCCCTTGCGCATCGGAGTCGTACGCGCAGATCCCGGCGACGGCCACCAGGCCACCGATGGCCCGGTGCAGTTCCCGTCCGGTGGCATCGCTGTACGAACCCCTGAGGAGCGGCGCGGTCTCGGAGTTGAGAAAACCGAGGACCCTACTGCGAGTCGCCACTCCTCCTGCTTTGCGGTACATCTGTTCGTAGTGGGTGCGCGCATGGCGCAGAGTGCCGACTTCCGCCGTTCCGACGCGCAACGAGCCCGTGCGGGAGACGTCCATGTCGTCGGGCGGGTTCTCCCACTGCCACACCGGTCCGACAGCCGGTAGACCTGTTATCACCGATGCCTCCTGAACGTCCCGTCGTTGCTGGGCATCGCCGCGCCACATCGCCGTGGAACGCTCGATGAACCCGTTAAGGGACGTCTCAGTCGGCGTTGCTGTCCCTTTGCCCATACCGATGTCGTCCAGAGTGAGTTGGCGCCCCACACGCGGACTGAGGATCTCGCAGATCAGGTCCGGTACAACCCCACGCGGGCGCTGCCCCTTGAGCCAACGGATCACGCTGGAGTGGTCATACGCGGCCTGCCGGCCACGGGCCCTGAGCACGGCGTTGACCCGTGCGGCGAGTCCCACGCGGCTCATCCCGGCCTCATCGAGTACCGCGTCGAGGAGAGTGTTGGCGTCCATAGGCGACCCCTGTATCGATCAGAACACCGAGCGTAGCCGCGTCCGTTTCACACACTGTGTGAAACCGCTAATACGGCTCCACCCGGCCACACACTGCCGCCGCCTCCCAACTACTCCCTACGGTCGTGGAACCAAAAAGTCTGTCCTTTCCGGGAGTTCGGAATGAAGGCTCTGGATCCTCCGGCCGCCTCGCCTCTCGCCTGGCCGCCCTGTACGTGCGGAAACCGGATCTGCCCGGACCGCCCCGGTCCCCGCAATCGGGACGCGGAGACCGTCGATCCGACCTCCGCCGCCCCTACGGCGCAGGACACCTCTTGGACGAATCCCTTTGAGACGAGGGCTGATGATGACCGATAGCCCGATTCCCAACGCCGCACCGGAGTACTGCGTGTACTGCGAGCGGCTCGTGGAGCGCACTGAGGAGAACCTGTTGATGCTCGGGTTCTCGGCGTCCGGGGCGCGTCCGTCTTTGTACGCGCATCCGGAGTGCCCGCAGCCGCGCAGGATCCGGCGCTGACCAGGCTCCCGTGTGCGGTGGCCCCACGCCCCGTGCACGGGTGACCGGTCCCGGCCCCGTAAACCGCCCCCGGCGCGGGGCCGGGACCACCCAACCCACCTGAAACCAAGACGCCCCGACCGACCGCTCGTAACGGTCTATCGGGGCTCGACCAACCAGCAATCACCAGGAGCTGATTCGTCGTATGAACGACTTTATCGCCGACCTCGTCGCCCAGTTACGGACTTTCCTCAAACTGCCGCGCCGCCGAACCACCGTCATCGTCGTCATCACCCCGCCGCCCCGGGTCGACCCGTGGACCCGCCCCTGGACCAGCCCCTCACAGGCGGAAGCGCGGGAGATCCTGCGGCAGCGGGCCACCGCCACCACCACCGGAACCGCCGCACCTCCCGGCGCGCGCAGGCTGATCATCGCCCGCAACGGGCTCCGCTTCGAACAGCCCGTCGCCGTACGCGCATCACGGCCCGACCCGGCATGGACGTGGATCCGGTGACCCGCGACGGACTCCTCGCCCCCACACCCCAACCGGCCACCGCCGAGTGCGGCGTCTGCGGACGGGACACCACCGCCCCGGTCGAAGTCCACCCCGGACAGCACACCTGCCCCGAGCACATCGTCGACGCCCTCACCCGCCAAGGAGCCCCGGCGTGATCCTCACCCAGGTCTTTCCCCGCTCGACCACCGACGTCACCACCTGCGAAGCCTGCTGGCGCGCACCGGTGACCACCGCACGCATCACCCCCACCACCCGC
>NZ_JBHYZV010000020.1:0-100978 GCF_042753905.1 Streptomyces sp. NPDC059248
ATGAGCCAGCCGTAGGTCCGCTCCACCGCCCAACGCTTGGGTATCGGGGTGAATCCCCTGGTCCCTGCCTTGCGGGTGGTGATTTCCATGTCGATACCGAGGGTGGCGGCGTGCTCGACGAGGTGCTTGCGGTAACCGCCGTCCACCCAGGTCTTGCGGATCGCGGGGCGGTCGGCGGCGACTTGGTCCAGCAGAAAGGCGAGTAGCCGATGCCCCGCACTTCCCAGCGCAGATCACCCGCCGCCCAGCGACACGCCGACACCGTCCGGTTCGCACTCTTCGAGGCCCGCCCGGCCGGTCTGGCCTTCAACCAGCTGGTCAGACCAGTGAGCTGTCGCCCCACCAAACCCGCGCGGGGCTCGCCTGCCTGCGGGGCATCATCGCCGAACGCGGCTGGCCGCCCCTGATCTGGGCCAGGGCGGACGGCTACAAATTCTGCTCCGACCCGGCCGAGCTCCAGGCGTACGAGGTCGCGGTCATCCGGGAGAAACTCACCGAGATCCGCCGGTTCATCACCGGTGTCGTGGCCCTCCAGCCAAAGGGCCGATGGATCAAGCACCTGAACACCCGTCTCAGCTCGGTCGAGTCACCCCTCGACGTGATCGCCGACTACATCGACGCCTGACCGGCGGGACCGGCCGCGAAGAGGCCGGTCCCGCCCCGTCCGAACGGGGAGGGACCGTTGCCTCGCAGACGCTGTTATCCCTCCGACACCTGGGACGACTAGTGGGTCCTGATCGAGCCTCTGCCGCCGACCCCGGCCTGCGAGACGAGGACGGGTGGCCGTCCTGAGAAGCACGCCCGGCGGGAGATCGTGGATGCGATCCGCTATGTCGTGGACACGGGTTGCAAGTGGCGGGCCCTGCCCAAGGACTTCCCGCCCTGGCGCACCTGTTACGGATTCATGGCCCGCTGGGCCGCCGCCGGCGTGGTGGGGCAGATCCGTGACCAGCTCCGCAAGCGGCACCTCGTCGTGGACACCAAGGGCCTGCCGCTGTTCGCCATGGTCACCCCGGCCGACACGACCGACCGGCCCGGACTGCCGAGGCCTTCGACGCCGACGGCTTCCTCCGCACCGGCGACCTCGGGCATCTCACCCCCTCCGGCCATCTCGTCCTCACCGGCCGCAGCAAGGACGTGATCATCCGCAAGGGCGAGAACATCTCCGCGAAGGAGATCGAGGACCTGCTCCACACCCATCCGTCCGTGTCCGACGCGGCGGTGATCGGCCTCCCGGACGACTCCCGGGGCGAACGGGTCTGCGCGGTCGTCGAACAGCACCCGGACACCGCCCCGCTCACCCTCCCGGCCCTCACCGCCTTCCTGCGCGCCCACGACCTGGCCCCGTACAAGATCCCGGAGCAGGTGGAGGTGGTGGAGGCGCTGCCCAGGAACGAGACACTGCGGAAGGTGCTGAAGTACCGGCTGCGGGAGCGGTTCGGGGGTTAGCACCTGTCGGGGCACGGAGTGCCGGTGGTGGGATGGCCCCATGCGTCGTGAGAACTGCGGGACCAGGAATCACATCGAGGTCTGCCACGACCGCGTACTGCCACCGGCTCCGGAACGGATCCCGTTCCGGACCGTGTTACGCGGATCCCTGCTGCCGCTCCTGCTCTGGGGCGGGGTGACCGTACTCGCGGCCGTGCTCTTCGCCCCGGTCGCGGCGGCCGTCCCCGCCGGGCTCTTCGCGGTCTTCGGCGTCATCGGGTTCGTGCTCCGCCGCAGGGCGGGGCACTCCGTCCGGTGCGGCGTCTACGGCGCCGTGGGCGGAGTGCTCGACAAGTCGACGGGCGGGTTCTGAGACCCCGCGTTGGAGGTGCTGCGCCCCGCATGCCCCGGGGCGGACTTCGTCAGGTCGACGCCACATCGGCCCGGCGACCCCACTGACGATCGTCTCCCTACCGCCAGGACGCGGTGTCCGGGTCGATGCCGTGGGCGCGGGCGCTCGCGTCCACCGCGCGGCGGAACCAGGCGGCCAGGCCGGGCCGTACGCCGTCGTAGTGGGCGGCGAAGCCCGGGTCGGACTCGTAGGTGCGGCCGAGACAGACCTGCATCTCGCGGGTGAGGGGGAAGTACGAGGCGAAGACCTCGCGATGCCGTTCCACGAGGTCGTTCGCCGCCGGGTCGCCGGGTTCGACTCCGGCGTCCATCGCATCGCCGAGGGCGCGGTCGAGTCCGGCCACGGCGTCGGCGACGGCCCGCCACTCCTCCGGGCTGCGGGTGGCGGCGCGTTCGGCGTACTGCTGCCATTGCGTGGTGTCCCCGTACCGTCGCCGAGCTTCGGCGGTCCAGTCCGGGTTCCACTCGGGGCCGAAGACCGCGGTCTGCTGCTCGGCGGTCAGCAGCGGGCCGCGTTCATGGGCGTCGATCATCCGGTCGAGTCCGGCGCCGAGCCGCTGGAGGCGGTCGACGCGTTCGGCGACCTGGGCGCGCTGCGCGCGCAGCGCGCCGGGCACGTCGGCCGACGCGTCGTCGAGCACGGCCCGGATCCGGTCCAGGCCGAGCCCGAGTTCGCGGTAGACGACGACGCGGTGCAGCCGTTCCAGATCACCGGTGGTGTAGAGCCGGTATCCGGCGGCCGTACGCAGCGACGGGGACGCCAGACCGATCTCGTCCCAGTGGTGCAGCGCCCGGACCGTCACACCCAGGCGCCGCGCGGCCTGCCCGACGGTCAGAGCACCGGTCGGGCCGCCGATCGGGCCGCAGGCTTCAGTGGCTTCGGGCATGTTCGCCATTGTCGCCGTGACCACCGCCGCCGACATCCGCGGGTGCGGTGATCCCGATGGCTTCGAGGTTCCGCGCCTCCTGGCTGCCCGGGACGAAGGGCTTCGCCGCCGTGAGGACGACCCGGGCGTTCTCCGGGGTGATGACCTCGATGTCGCGGGTGTTCCACGGGGTGTCCCGGGGCCCGTCGACCGAGTCGGGGCGTACGGCACGGCAGTCCGCGACCAGGCCGTCGACCTGCCCGAGCACACACGCGAAGCTGACACCCATCGCCGGTGCCCGCTCCGGGACGCTCTCCGCCGCCACGAGGAGTACGTCCTGGAACGCCCACCGCCGCAGATGCACCAGAGTCCCCGGGATCGCGAACAGCTCGAAGAAGCCGAGGCCCCGGGTCCAGAAGTCCACCGACTCCACCAGGTCGGTGGTGGGGATCGTGACGAACGCGGGCATGCCGTAGATCCCGTGGAACGGCTCCGGGGGGACCGCGTCGGGGCCGGGAGTGGGTACGGGGCTGGTCTCGAACGCGTTGTAGTAGTCGCTCATGCGCCTCACCCTGCGGCCTCACGCGGCGTGAGGGTCAAATCGGTTCCGTGTCCGTCCCTGCGCCCTTGAACTTCATGCGCAGGCCCGGGACGAGCGCCGCCGCGACCGCCAGATGCATCAGGGCCAGGGCGGTCCGGGTGCCGCCGCTCATGCCGTCGCCGGTCAGCGGCAGGAAGGACAGGAGCAGTACGGCGACGGCCACCCCGGTCCAGATCGCGCGGGCCCGCCGTACCCCGAACCGCTCCAGGGCGGCCAGCAGCCCCCAGCCCGCGAGGCCCGCCAGCAGGGCGACTAACGCCACCGGCACCGCGCCGATGTCGAGCGTCTGATCGTCCTGGGTGATCCGCAGCCGGTGCCCCAGTACCGGGTCCGCGACCAGCCACACCAGGACGGGCCCCAGGACCGCGAGGCCCGCCGCCCACAAGCGCGCTTCCCGTGCCGTGCGCGCCTTCATTCGGTGCCGCCCGCGAGCGCGCCGTGCAGGAAGAGGTCCACCAGTTCCCGGGTGCCCGACTCCGGCTCGCCCTCCATATGCGCCTGGGTGAAGAGCAGCCCGAAGAAGAGGGCCGCGATCTGTTCCGGCGCCCCGCGCAGCGCGGCTTTGTCGGGCTCCAGCAGCTCCGCGAGCGCCGTACGGATCCGGGCCGTCGACTCCTCCCGCCCGGCACCGCGCACCGCGCCGGGGTGCTTGCCGCCGCGATGCCCGGAGGTATGCAGCGACCCGGCGATCGCCCCCATCCGGAACAGATGCGCCCGCAGCGCGTCGGCCGCCTCCGCGAGCCGTTCGGCCAGCGGCTGCGACAGCTCGATCGCGCCCAGTTCACGCACCGCGTGCTCGGGCGAGAGCGCCTCCGCCAGGCACGCCTCCAGCAGCTCGTCCTTGTCGGCGAAGACCCGGAAGATCGTGCCCTCCCCGATCCCCGCCGCGCGGGCGATCTTCGCCGTGGTCACCGCCGCCCCGTACTCGGCGATCAGCGGAATCGCGGTCTGAATGATCATCGCCCGCCGCTGCTCCGGCGACATGCCGGGGGCGCGGCGGCGGGTGTTCTGGTTGTCCTTGGATGCCGTCATGACGACGAGAGTACGGAGTGAGTGCTCACTCCGTCAATGAGTGAGCACTCACTCCGACAGTTTTCCCTCTGGGGGTCCCGCAAGGACTACCGGCCCTCGTTCCCCGGTCGGGTACGCGGTCGGCGGAGCATGATCATCAAGAAGGCGGACACCGCGAGCAGGGGTCCGAGCACCAGAGCCGTCAAGGCCGCGATCTCGATGACTTCCCAGGTGGTGCTGGTCGCGGGCCGGCACGTCGGGTCGCACTCCCACGCGCTCGCCGAATGCCTCCTCTCGGACCAGCCGGCGGCCAGCCCGAGGCCGAACAGGAGCACCCCGGACCAGAACATTCTGCGAACGGTGAGCAGGTACCCGCGCGAGTGGGTGTCGACCATGGGACCACCGTCCCAGCCCCCGGGGCCGACGGGCAATACGCCGGGGCGCGCCATGTGCCGTCCGGCACTCCTCAGGCCTGGCCGGTCTCGAAGCGGCTGATCTTGTCGCCGTCGACCGTGAAACGCCATGCCGTACGCATCTCGCCCCAGGTGTCGTTGCGGTAGTTCGCGACCAGGCCGAGCCCGTCATGTGTCTGTTTCTCGATGTCCATATGGCCGCCGGAGGAGAAGACCTCCCGCTCGGTCCAGTCCTCGATGTCCCGGTCCGAGCCGTCGTCCGACATCGTCGCCCCCGGTGTCAGCGCGGCCGCGAACGCCTCGCGGTCACCCGCGTTGAGCGCCCGCACGAAGGCGCGTACGGCCGGGTCGGTCAGCTTGTCGAGGGCGATCGTCACAGTCTCTCCAGAGGTGCGGGTACGGGTCCCCCGGCCAGCACACCGCACCCCCCGGCGCGTCGCCACCGCTGAGCGCCGAACGCCCCGTTCCCGGCCGCCCCGGCGCCGGGTGACTGCGCCGTTCGGCGTACCTACCGCGCCGCCATCCGCCTCCGGCCGGGTTCACCCGGCAGTCTGCACCCGTCGGACCGACAGACCGGGACGGGACCAAGGGGCGTATCAGGGTGCACGACACGAACGACGACGCCGTACGCGGCCCCGGGCGCGGGCGGCGCTGGACCATGCTCGCCGTCCTCTGCGCCAGTCTGCTGCTGGTCGCCATGGACGCCACCATCCTCAATGTCGCCCTGCCGTCCCTCATCGACGACCTCCAGCCCGACGCCCTCCAGCAGCTCTGGATCATCGACATCTACGGGCTCGTCCTCGGCGGGCTCCTCATCACCACCGGCGGTATCGGCGACCGCTACGGCCGGAAACGGCTCTTCATCGCCGGGTTCGTCCTCTTCGGTGTCGCCTCCGTGGTCGCCGCCACCGCCGAGTCGTCGGCCCAGCTCATCGCGGGACGCGTCCTGCTCGGTATCGGCGGCGCGATGGTGATGCCCTCCACGCTCTCCCTGATCCGCAATATCTTCCACGACCCCCGCGAACGCACCCTCGCCATCGGCATCTGGGCGTCCGTCGCGGGCGCGGGCGCGGCGATCGGCCCCCTCGTCGGCGGAGTCCTGGTGGAGGAGTACGACTGGTCCGCCGCGTTCTGGGTGAACATCCCCGTCGTCGTGATCACCGTCGTCGCGGGTGTGTGGCTGCTGCCCGAGTTCAAGGACGCCGGCCACGACCCCCTCGACTGGGTGGGCGCGGTGCTCTCCGTCGTCGGGATCATCGCCCTGGCCTGGGGCATCAAGCACATCGCCAAGAACGGCCTCGATGTCGAAGGCCCCCTGGTCCTGGCCGCCGGGCTCCTCCTGATCGCCGCGTTCGCCCGCCGCCAGCTCGGCCTCGCCGATCCCCTGCTGGACGTCCGCCTCTTCCGGCGCCCCGCCTTCACCGCCGCCGCCCTCGCCACCCTGATGGCCATGCTGGCGATCGGCGCCGCGCTCTTCCTGCTGTCGCTGTGGATGCAGTACGTCCACGGCTACTCCCCCTCCGAGGCGGGCCTGCGCACCCTGCCCGCCGCCCTCGCGGGGCTCGCCGGGTCCCTGTCGGCGCCGTGGCTGATGCGCCACGCGGGCGTCCGGGCCACGATGACCTTCGGCCTCGCCGCGATCACGGCGGGATTCCTGGTCCTCGCCCTGTCGCCCGAGCCGACGACGTATCCGTACGTGGCCGTGGTCTTCGTCGCCATGGGCATCGGCGACGGCATCGCGATCACCACGGCCGCCGCCGTCCTGGTCTCCTCGGTCCCCGCCGAGCGCGCGGGCCAGGCGGGCGCGGTCTCCGAGACCTCGTACGAACTCGGCGTCGGCCTCGGTGTCGCCTTCCTCGGCTCCCTCCACGCGGCGGTGTACGCCTCCCATATGACGGGCCAGCCCACGAAGGCGCGCGACTCGATCGGCGAGGCGGCGGAGCTGGGCGACCCGGCGGTCCTGGCGGCGGCCCGCGCCGCGTTCGACTCGGCGCTGACCACGACGTCGTGGGTGTCGGTCGGGATCGTGGGCGTGGTGACGGTCCTCGTCGCCTACCTGGTTCCGCGCGGCTTCACGGCGACGTCCGCGCACTGAGCGGCCCGGGGCGGGTCTGGCCGGATACCGCCGTTCCGCAGGCCGTTCTGTCGGTACGGCCGCCTACGCTGCACGGGCAACCGCCGCCCCCGCAACGTAAGAGGAACGAATGAGCGACTCCCTGCCCGTCGTCCTGGTGCACGGTTCCTGGCACGGAAGCTGGTGCTGGAGTGCCGTCACCGAGCGCCTGGCCGCCCGGGGGATCCGGTCGGTCGCGGTCGATCTCGAAGGCCACGGCCTGCACGGCCCCGCGCCCCGCTCCCGCTGGTCGCGCCCGTTCGATCCGGCCGCGTTCGCCGCCGAGCCGTCACCGGTCGCGGACGTCACCGCGTCGTCGGCGGCGGCCCTTCTCATCGACCGGATACGGACGATAGGCGCCGGCCGCCCCTGTCTCGTGGTGGCCCACAGCATGGGTGGCGTCGTCGCCACGGCGGTCGCGGAACGCGCCCCGGAACTCGTCGCCGGGCTGGTCTACGTCGCCGCGTTCGCCCCGGTCAGCGGCGAACCGGCGCAGTTCTACGTCGGCACGCCGGAGTACGCGGGCGAGAAGGTGGCCCACCTGATCGTGGGCGACCCGACTGCCACGGGCGCCGCACGCATCGACCCCGGCGCCGCTGAGCTGCGCGACGACATCAAGGAAGCGTTCTACGGGGATGTCGACGACCGTACGGTGGACGGGGCGATCGCCCTCCTGACCACGGACGCGCCCAGGGGCATACCCGGCGAGCGGCTGACCGTCACCAAGGAGCGCTACGGCAGCGTTCCGCACTCCTATGTCGTCTGCACCCGGGACAACGCGATCCCCGTCGCGTTGCAGCGCCGCTTCGTCGGCGAGATCGACGCGGTGTCGGCCGCGCCGACGAAGGTCACGGAGCTGGAGTCGTCCCACTCGCCGTTCCTGTCCCAGCCCGCCGCGCTCACCGAGGCGATCGCGGCGGCCGTGGACTCGGCGGCGGTCTCAGCCCGCGTCGAGACCGCCTGACTTCACGCCCCCGACGAAGGCGGAGAACGCCTGCGCGGTGACGGCAAGGACGTCCCCGTCCGGGACCTTGGAGTCCCGGACGGAGACCGCGCCACGGGGGACGACAGGGTTTGCGGCGACCTCGACGCAGGTTCCGCCGTTGCCGCTGTAGGAAGACTTGAACCATCGAGGGGAGTCGGTCGTGGCGGTCACGGAGAGCCCTTTCGTCAGGCGGTGCCCAGGTCTCCGGTCTTGATGCCCGTGACGAGCCCGGCGAAAGCATCGGCCGAGACGGTGAGGACCGGGCCGGAGGGGTTCTTGGAGTCCCGGACCGGGACGAGGCCGGATATCGACACGTGCTCGGGGGCCCACTCGACGCAGGACCCGCCGCCACCACTGTAGGAGGACTTGATCCAGTTCAGGGAGTCGGTCGTCACAAGGTGCCCTTTCGTACCTGATTGATCATGGCCACAGATTCAGCTTGCGAGGGTGCTTCTGTCTGCAGTTGATGGTAGGCCCTCACCAGCGGCAGGACGGAAGTGATCTCGCGCTCCAAGTAGCCCTGGATCTGGGACTCGACATAGGCGAGTACGGAGCGATCTGCCAAGGTCAGCAAGTGAAGCAGGCGATTGAACGGCCGCCGCTCGCCCATGGCGTACGGAGCGATCTGCAGCGATGTGTTCGGCTGCTCGGCGAATTCCATCAGACGTTCCAACTGCGCCTTCATGATCTCGGATCCACCAATGGGCCGACGGATACAGCTCTCGTCCAACACCGCGATCACCAGAGGCGGAAGAGGTCGACCGGCCAGAGCAGCCTGACGCTCTATCAAGAAGTCGACTCGCTGAGTCGCCTGCTCAGGGGTGATGGAGCCCCGTTTGACGTACCCGACCTCCAGCGCTGCTGCGTACTCGCGAGTCTGGAGCGGCCCCGGGATGACGCCCACTTCGAAGATGCGGATCTCCGCCGCCCGCCCCTCGTATCCGACGTACTCCGGAAAGCCCTCAAGCAGCACACCATGTCGAATCTCACGCCACTGACGCTCGAACGTGTCTACGGATCCCTCTAAGCCGAACATACTGTCGGCACCCTGCGAAAACCGGCGGGTTGGCGGTTTGCGGCCGGTTTCGACTGCCGAGATATGGCGCCCCGAGTACCCCATCCGCTCGGCCAGCTCATCCTGGGTCCAGCCTCTTGCCTCGCGCGCACCGCGCAAACGCGCCCCAAAGGCTTCTACCGGGCTGCCGTTGGGGTTCAGCTCCTTACGGTTCACCAATGTGCCCTCCGCAGATGAGTGCGTTGAAGAGAATCCCACTCTAGGCAACTCTGAAGCTCCTTGTAGTGGAAACGCTACGGAGAGGAGCGGTCATGCCTGCTGCTGTTCACGGGACCTCCCCCCAGTCCCAGCTCGACGCCCTGATCGTCGTGGGCGGTTATTGGGGGCTCGCGCCCGACTGGGTACCCCGTACCGGATACGCGCGGGACCGGAACACCCTGATCACGGCCCTCGCGGCGCTGCGGCGGACGCTCCAGAACGAGGCGATCCGGCTGCGGCGGGGAGGACGGGCCCATGTCCACTGACGAAACGACCTGGCAGCCCACGGTGGGCGGGACGGCACGGGACGTGGTCCGGAAGAAGGTCGGGCGCGTGATGGACCGTACGTACGGCCGCTACTGGCTGCGGCCCATCGGCGGCGGCATCGAGTGGGACGCCCCGGCCGCCGACCTCCGGCCCGTCACGACCGCCGAACTCCTCGCCGACGCCGTCGCCGAGGTCAACGAGCGCAGCAGCAAAGGAGCGTTGATGTGACCCGCGAACCGTGTGCGCGCTGCCGCGAACTCGCCGAGCAGGAACGGGAGGCCGACGCCGCCGGGGACTACTCCCGGGCCGTGGACTGCCGCGTACTGCGCCGCCGGCACGAGGAAACCGAACACTGACAGACCGCCCCGGCGGACCGCGCCGACGGCCCGCCGGGGCACCCGGAGGCGAGCATGACCCGCGACGCCCTCACCACCGAGGCACCGCGCCCCTTCGACGCCGTCTGTGTCCATTGCGGGACGCTGACCTGCGCATCCGTCGAAGTCGGGGTCATAGAGCGCGCGAGCGGAACCCCTGTCGTCCTGTACGCCTGCCCCCACTGCGTACTCCATCACGGCGCGGGACCCACCCCCGACGAGGACATCACCCCTTGACGGGGCTCTCCTGTGTCAGGTCGCGGCGATGAACGTCCAGCCGGTTTCGAAGGCTTCCCACGCGCTGAGGGCGATCAGCGTCCCGGAGGCGGGGGCCACGTCGACGGGTCCGTGTTCGAGAATGCGCAGACGGGTGCCCTGGGAGCCTGTCGGATGCGGCTGGGCGGGCTTGGCCGGGTCGAAGGTGCTGCCGGCGAAACCGGGATACCCCATGGCCCACATCTGCCGGCGGCCCCCCTGGTCGTACACCGCCTTGGGCTGCTGGGTGATCGTGCGGTCCGGCTGGACGGTCAGGGCCAGACCGCTGTGGACGTTGACGACGTAGAAGTACGTGTACCTGGTGCCGTGGTGGTCGACTTCGAAGCGCCACCGCTGGTGGGCGCCGTTGTTGCGGGTGTAGATGATCGGCGCGGTGCCGGGCGCGGTGGACGCGCGCGGCATGTCCCATACCAACGTGGGATGGGACGCGAGGGCGATATAGAGCTCGCCGTCCGGGGCCTGGTGCGACTCTTCGAGATCACGGAACTGTGCCACGTGTTCCCCCAGTTTCGTCCGGGGTCCCGCACGGAGCCGGGACCGCCACCGATCCTCGCCCAGGGCCGGGCTCAGGACGTGTCAGCAACACGGTAGGAGGCCCCGCCCCGCGCTGCCCAGAACACCGATCCGGCCACCCTGCCCACTACGGCGGGAACACACCCCACGGCCGTCTTCCTCAGCCGCCGAATCCCGCCCGTCGCCACCACCGGTGCCTGGTGATCGAGATCTCCACCTGCTCGCCTCGCACGGTGACGACCGTCCGCCAAGACCGATGGGCCTTGATCACCTGCTCCACCGTCCTGGCGGAGAAAGCGCGATTGGCCATCAGAGCGCCTTGGGACGCGGCCTCCGGATCGAGTGACACCAGGCCGGTGACGCCTTCCATGACGATGGCCTGCGCGTCCTGGAGAGACCGGGCTCGCCTGGTCGTTTGGCCGACTCTCACCGTGTAATTGCCCATCGGGCGCATGCTAACATCGCCCGTTTCTGCTGCTGGCTGCCCACTTCCCGGCTCGCCGGATCAGAAGTCCGGGCGTGGGCAGTTCGGGCAATGATCTTGAGGGGGAGCACTGTGGACGCCCTGACCGTGGCCAATGACCTGGCCCCGTACGTCACCGCCGCTGTCACCGCGTACGGAACGGCTGTGGTCACCAGGACCACCGACCTGGCCGCCGATTCGACCGTGTCCCTGGGGCAGCGCGTTGTACAGCGCCTGTGGAGCCGGGAAGACAGCCGCGCAGGGTTGGAACAGGCCATCGAGGAAGTGGCGGAGAACCCTCAGGACGAGGACGCTCAAGCCGCGCTCCGGATCCAGGTGCGCCGCATCCTGCGGGAGGACGCGGAGTTGGCCGCCGAACTGGCCCAGGTCGTGCCCGCGACCCGGAACCTCACCGCCTCCGGTGACGGGGCCGTCGCGGTGGAGGTCAACCACGGGATCATCAGCACAGGCGAGGGCGCGACGATCCAGCGGTGAGCGACCAGCCCCGGATCGAGGCTTCGGGCCGGCAGTCGGTCGCCGTCAACATCAACGGTGGCATCGTGTCCACGGGCGACCATGCCACGATCGACGCGCGGACCGTCCATCTGTCGGCCGACGCTCTGCGCAGTGCCGCCGATGTGGGGGCCCCACCGGGAACCAGCAACCTCCCCATCCCGGCCGATCCGGGTTTCGTCGACCGCGTGGAACCGCTGGCCCAACTGGAGGCCGCCCTGGCCCAGTCCGGACCGGCGGTCTCGTCGGTCGTCCACGGTCTCGGCGGCATGGGCAAGAGCGCCCTGGCCTCGGAGGTGGCCCATCGGCACCGGCACCGCTACAACCCGGTGTGGTGGATCACGGCGGACTCACCTGCCAGCATCGCCCACGGGCTCGCCCATCTCGCCACCCACCTCGCGCCGCACCATTTCCACACCGGTGCGAGCAGCGCCGAGCGTGCCACGTGGGCGCTCGACTGGTTGCGGGCCCATCAGGACTGGCTCCTGGTGCTGGACGACGCGTCGTCACCCGGTGATCTCTCCGCCGTCCTGGGCCTGCCGACGGGCCGCTACGTCATCACCAGCCGCCGGAGCACGGGCTGGCGCCGGCTGGCCCGGCCGCTGACGCTGGCCCCGCTGCCTCCGGATGCCGCGACGGAACTCCTCGCCCACACCGTCGAACCGGACGGGATCGAGGACGAGCGGGAGCTGAGGGAACTCGCCGAAGAGCTGGGACACCTGCCCTTGGCCCTCGAACAGGCCGCCGCGTATATGGAGTCCACCGCCATCGGCCCGGGTACCTACCGGGAACGGCTTCGCCGTTACCCGGCTCGTATGTACGCCAGTACCCCGGCGGGGAGTGATGAGGTGGACAACCAGCGCACCATTGCCCGGATCTGGCGCGTCTCCCTCCAGAAGATCACGGAGCGGGAGCCGCTCGCCGGTGATCTCCTGCGGCTCCTCGCCTGGCTCGCCCCTGATCCGCTGCCGCGCGACGTCCTGTCGGACTTCCATCAGGAGTCGGCCCACGACCCCCTCGCCGTGGACGAGGCGCTGGGGCTCCTCCACGACTACAGCATGATCACGCTCACCCGGCGGTCCGTGACCGTCCACGCACTCGTCCAGGCCGTCGCGCGAACCGTCGATCCCGACGATCCCCACCGCACCGCCGAGGCCGTCGAAGCCGCCCGCGCGAACGCCGCCCGTATGCTCGAAGCGGCCCTGCCGCCGGACCCCCTCTCCGATGCCTCCGGCTGGCCCCGCTGGCGGGAGCTACTGCCCCATCTGACGGCCTTCACCGACCCGGAACGCTCCGAGGGGGATCTCGGCACCGCCGGACTCCTGCTGGCCGCATCGGCGTTTCTCCAGAGTGACGGCGGCTTCGCGACGGCGACGGACTTCGCGCGACGCTCGGTGGACCTCTACGCGCGGTTGCGGGGCGCCGACCACACGGACACCCTCTTCGCACGCAGCTTCCTGGCCAGCGCTTACCGGGCCACAGGTGACCTGGAGGCCGCGACGCCTCTGCACGAACTGCTGCTCGCCGACTGCGAGCGCCTGCTGGGACCCCTTCACCCCGACACCCTGGTCGCCCGCGCGAACCTGGCCTATCTCAAGGCGCTGCGGGGGAAGCCCGCACAGGCGCGAGACCTTCACCGGCGGAACCTGGCCGACCTGCTGAGCCTGCACGGCCCGGATCACCCCCACACCGTCAACGCGCGGGCCAACCTGGCCGCAGCCCACCGCGATCTGGGGGACCTCCGGACAGCCATCGCCCTCCACCACGAGACCATCGGCGCCTGTGAACGGATCCACGGGCCCGATCACATCGAGACCGTGACCGCCCGGAGCAATCTGGCCTGCACACTCCAGCTCGCCGGACACCTGGACGGCCCTGACGGCGCTCTCGCCCTCCACGAAAACGTGCTGGCCGACCGCGAGAGGGCCCACGGTCCCGACCACCGCCTCACGGAACTCGCCCGTGATCTCCTCGCGCGGGCCCACGCGGCGCGTGAACCCGAAGCGCCCTGACGCCCCCCGCCCCGGAAAGTCAGTCCTCGTGGTGGAGGGCGAGAAGGAGGCATACGGCATAGCCCGCCCTCTCACCGTCCACGCCTACGGCAGCGGCTGCTCGGGAGTCACGTAGTACGCCGCGAAAGCCTTCAGGACCTCGTCCTCGCCGATCCGGCCGTCGCCGTCGGCGTCCAGCGCGCGGGACGCCGCCGCGGCCGTCTCGGACGGGACGCCCAGGACCCGCATGACGCGCTCCGCCGCGTCGGTCGTCACGCCGGCACCGTCGGAGTCGGCGATGGCGAGCAGGGCGTGCAGGAACGGGCGGGCGATCTCGGCGAAGCGCTGGGGGTTGTCCCGCAGCCGCTTCACCGCGCCCGTGACGAACTCCTGACGGCTGACCCGCTGGTCGCCGTCGACGTCGGCGATCCCGGCCATGCCCTGCCAGAACGCCTCCGCTCCGCTGTACAGGGCCTGGCCCTTGTCGCAGCGGGGGGTCGTGGAGAACTCGGCCAGCAGCCGCGCCGCCGCGCCGCTGAAGTCCTCACGGTCGATATAGCCGTTGCCGTCCTGATCGAATGCGGCGAATCGAGACGCGATCTTGCGCTCGTACTCTGCGCTGTCCATGCGGGGAGCGTAAGGCCCCGGGAGGCTGACGCGTGCAACTACCCGCTAATTGGACCCGGGCGGGCGGAAAACGTCCCCCCGACGAACCCCCGGTAACGGCCCGGTGGACGATTCGCGCCGGATCGGACCCGGAAACGGGCAGGCGGCGCGTGGCCGACCAGGGGCCCTAATACCATCTCAACCCCCCTCCGGGGGCGCACTTGGCGCAAAGGGGCGTGCGTTGGCCGGTGCGCGCATTACATTCGGGGAGGCTCGCGGGGTAGGCGCGAGCACGAGGGACGTACGACGGACGCACGACCGACAGCACGACACCGGAGCAGGAACGGAACGGGACAGGTTGGGGGCCGGGACCGATGGCGAAGGACGCTCAGCCACGCTGGGACCGCAGAATGCAGCAGCGCCTCACCCGCGGTGAGGCCGCGGCGCTCGGTGAGCTGTACGACAAGTTCGCGACCCTCGTCCACAGCCTCGCCCACCGGGTGCTCGCCGACGACGACGCCGCCGACCAGATCACCCGCGACGTCTTCGGCCACCTCTGGGAGAACCCCGGCGACTACGACCCGCGGCAGGGTTCGATGCGCTCCTGGGTCGCCCGGGTGACCAACCGGCTCGCCGTCGAACGGCTGCGCCGCACCGGGGCCGCCGCCCTCGCGCGGGGCGCGGCCGGCACGACGGAGGAGCTGGAGAACCGGGTCCGCAGGGCGGCGGCGGAGGCACGGGCCGACTACATACGCAGCTCCATGCCCGCGCCGCTGCGCCAGGCGCTGGAGCTGGCCTACTTCGAGCGGCGGAACTACCGTCAGACCGCCGCCGACCTCGGGGTGACCGAGGACGAGGCCCGGCGCAGGCTCCGGCTCGGCCTGCAACTGCTGTCGACCGCCCACACCCGCCCCGTCGAGGGCAGCTCACCCCCCGGCCACGGACGATCGTTGTGACCGGGGCGACGGAGAGCGACGACGAACCCGAGGAGGTCCTGGGGGCACCGCGGATACCCGGGCCCCGGCGGCCGGGTGGGACGCCCGGCCACCGGCCGCCGCCCGACGCGACCGCGGTGCCCCGCCCGAGAGCCGCCCCCGAGCCGTACACCGCGCACACCGTGCACCCCGCGCACAGCGCGTACGGCACTCCGCCAGCCGACCACACGGCCGAGGCCGATATGTCCCACACACCCTTTCCGCCCACCGCCGACAGCGCCGACGACGGACCCGGCTCCGGAGGCGGAGCCGGGCTGACCCACACCATCCTCAAGTCCCTGCTCGGCGCCTGGGCCCTGGCCGCCTGCTCCACCGAGGAGACCGCAGCCGTCGAGCGGCACCTCAGCGACTGCGCGATCTGCGCCGAGGAGGCCAGGCGGCTGCGCGGCGCGGTCGAACTCCTCCACACCGAACGCGATCTCGACCTCCCGGCGTCCCTGCGGTTCCGGGTCCTGGAGAACTGCCTCGTCCGCCGACCGCCGCGGATACCGGTACCGGATTGGGCCGCGCCGTACGACGCCGAGACCGCCAGGCTCGACGCGCTCCTGCGGGACATCGGCGAACGGGACTGGAACGCGCCGGTGCCGCTGCGGTGGTTCGACGGACGGCACCCGGTGGAGCAGACGACGACCGTCAGCCGGGTCATAGGGCATCTGATGAGCGTCGACGGACTGGTGTCGGGTGCGCTGGGGCTCGACGACCCGGTCGGCCGGGAGGCGCCGAGGCCGCCGACGGAGCGTACGGAGAAGTTCTGGCGGGCCGAGTCCCGGCCGACGGGCCGCGCCACGTATCCGGCGTGGCGCGGCCAGAGCCATGTCCTGCTCCGTACGGTCTCCTTCGCCGGACCCGGCGCCGCCGATATGTCGGTGTCGTACGGGGACTTCTCCCTCCCGCTGCGCGACGCCATGATCGACCGCGCCTTCGAGTGCTGGATCCACGCGGACGACATCGCGCTCGCCGTGGCGTACCCGTACCGTCCGCCGCGCGGCCCGCATCTCAACCGGATGATCGACCTGGCGGCCCGGCTGCTGCCCGCGGCGCTCGCGGGACGGCGCAGGGCGGGACTCGCGGGGCCGGTGAAGCACCTGGTGGCCGCGGGCTCGCCGGGGCGCTCGGTCCATCTGGAGGTGGAGGGCGCGGGCGGCGGCGACTGGTACATCGCCCTCGACTCCCCGGCCGCACTCGGCTCGCCCGACCACACGGTGGCGCAAGTGGTGCTCGAAGCCGTGGAGTTCTGCAAGCTCGTCGCCGGACACGTCTCACCGGAGGAGGCCGCCGCGGGTCAGGACGGCGACCGGGAGGCGATCAGGGACGTGCTCTTCGCGGCGGCGTCACTGAGCCGGATGTGACCACGGCAATGTGACCGCCGAGATGTGACCGTGACCCGCCGTACCCGGACGGACCGGGTACGGCGGTCGCACCGCGTGTACCGCCCGGCTTCAGGCGAAGACGACCGTACGGTGCCCGTTGAGCAGGATCCGGTGCTCCGAGTGCCACTTGACCGCGCGGGCCAGCGCCTGGCACTCCACATCGCGCCCGATGGCGACGAGCTGGTCCGGGGTGACCTCGTGGCCCACCCGCTCCACCTCCTGCTCGATGATCGGGCCCTCGTCGAGGTCCGCGGTCACGTAGTGGGCGGTCGCGCCGATCAGCTTCACACCACGGGCGTGCGCCTGGTGATACGGCTTGGCGCCCTTGAAGCTCGGGAGGAAGGAGTGGTGGATATTGATGATCCGGCCGTTGAGCTGCTTGCAGAGGTCGTCCGAGAGGACCTGCATATAGCGGGCGAGGACGACCAGCTCCACGTCCTTCTCCCGGACCAGCTCCAGCAGCTGGGCCTCCGCCTCCTCCTTGGTGTCCCGGGTGACCGGGATGTGGTGGAAGGGGATGCGGTACGACTCCACCAGCTCGGCGAAGTCGGTGTGGTTGGAGACCACGGCGGCGATCTCCACGGGCAGGGCGCCGATCCTCGAACGGAAGAGGAGATCGTTGAGACAGTGACCGAACTTGCTGACCATGAGGACGATCCGCATGGGCTCGGCGGACGCGTGGATCTGCCAGTCCATCTGGAAGGCGTCGCCGACCGCGGTGAAGCTGGCACGCAGCTTGTCCACGTTCACCGGCTCCTCGGCGGAGAACTGGACGCGCATGAAGAAGAGACCGGTGTCCTGGTCGCCGAACTGCCGGCTGTCCTCGATATTGCAGCCGGTGATGAAGAGGTAACTCGATACGGCGTGCACAATGCCCTGTTTATCCGGGCAGGCGAGTGTCAGGACGTATTGTTCGGTCATCTTCGTAGGGTGCCATATCACGCGCGGGGCGGGCGGTGATCGTCCGCTGAACGGACGCGGCACGGGATTGCCGCCGGGCGCTCCGGCACGACGGATGCCGCGGGGCCCGGGCCCGCTCAGGCCGTCCGGTTCATGATCCGCAGGATGTCCAGCGACCGCGGGGGCGTATCCGGGTCCTCCCCGTCGCCGGACGCGAGCCGTACATGCGCCTCACGCGCCGCACGTACCGCCTCGGGCCAGCCGGGGTGCTCCAGATACGCGGAGACCGGAGCGTCCGGGCCGACCTGGTGCATGATCCGCAGCACCCGCAGCACGGCGACGTCCACGAGGGACGCCTCCGCGGCATCACGGAAAATCGTCCCCACGTACTTCTCGGCGGACCAGTTGTCGAGCCAGGTGTCCTCGACCAGCCGGTAGACGGCGTCGGTCACATCGCCGTAGCCCTCCCTCCCCGCGAGCCAGGTGTCCTGGTGAAAGGCGGGGTCGGAGAGCATGTGCAGCGCCGAGCGCACGTTGCTGCGCCAGCGCCACCAGGGCATGTCATTGAGCGGCATACCACCCATGGTGGAGGAGCGACGGGCGCGACGGGAAGGGGGATTCGGGGCGGGCTGCACGCCCCCGATCGTACGTTCACCGGACAATCGGGTCGCCCGGGGCCCCTCCGGGGGCGATCCCCGGAGTTCACCGTCCCGCCATCTCGCGGCCGACACGGCACACACCGCCGTTACCTCGGTGGCGGAAACGTGACGACCCATGACGGACAGCAGGTCCCACCCTCAGCCGCCGCCGCCCGGATCCCGCCGCGCCCGCCGCCCGGCCGCCGCGAGCCGCGCAGGCTCGCCGACCACGGGCGCGCGGACCCGCCCCACCGCGGTCACCGCCGTCGCGGTCGCGGGCGCCCTGCTCGCCACCGGCTGCGGCCGGCTCCCCGGTATCGGCGACGGCTCCCCCGAACCCGTCACCGTGATGACCTTCGCCCCCGAGGGCACCAGCTCCACGAATATGCCCGGAATGCCCGCCATCGCGAAGGCGTACGCCCGCTGGGCCAACGCCACCGGCGGTATCGACGGCCATGAACTCCGCGTGATCACCTGCAACGAGAAGAACACCCCCGCCGGGGCCTCCGAATGCGCCCGGCAGGCCGTGGACGAGGGCGTGGACGCCGTCGTGGGCTCGTACAGCCAGCACGGCGGGGCCTTCATGGCGCCCCTCGAAGCCGCGTCCATCCCCTACATCGGCGGCTACGGGCTGGCCGCCGAGGAGTTCACCTCGTACGTCTCCTACCCCGTCAACGGCGGCCAGGCGGCCCTCCTCGCCGGGCAGGGGCTCCAACTCGCTCAGGAGTGCCGGGAGGTCTCCATCGTCCGGCCCGACTCGGCGGCGGGCGACCGGCTGCCCCGGCTCCTCGGCTCGGGGCTGGCCGCCGGCGACCACGACGCCCCGGCGGACGTCCTCGCGCCCGACAACGCCTCCGACTACACCCGCGAGGCCCGCAAGGCGCGACAGGCGGCCGGGGACGGCGCGACGGGGAGCCCCGGGGAGCGGCCCGGATGTGTGACCGCGGCGCTCGGGGAGCGCACCGAGACCTTCGTGGACTCCTACCGGCGGCTGCCCGACGACGGCCGGGAGATCCGGTTCTCGTCGGTCACGGGCAGCGTCGGCCAGTCCCTGATCAACCGCACCGGCGGGCGGAACGGACCGTACGAGGGCGCGTTCGTCACCGGCTGGTACCCCGGCGCGGACGACAGCCGCTGGAACCCCATGAAGGAGGTCGTCGGCGAACACGCCTTCGGCGACAACCGGATCGACCCCGCCGACTCGGGCGTCCAGACCACCTGGATCGCCTTCTCCGTCCTGACCTCCGCGATCCGGGCCGTCGACGCCGACGAGATCACCTCCCGCAAGATCATCCGCACCCTCGACAGCGGGCTCGCGGTCTCCACCGGGGGGCTCACCCCGACCCTCCGCTGGAAGTACGGCGACCTGGAGGGCATCGCGGGCTATCCGCGGGCCGTCAACAGCACCGTCACCTTCCACGTCGTACGGGACGGGAAGCTGACCTCGCAGCAGCGGGCGTCCGCGAACGTGTCGGAGGTGCTGACGTTCGCGCCGCGCTGACCCGGCGGCGAAGAGCGGGCGTCAGAGCTGCTCGGCGCGGCGGGTCGTCAACTCGTACTCCTCCGCGATGGCGTTCCACAACCCCGACGCCTGCCGCTTCGCCGTCGTCGCCTCGCCGCTCGCCCGATTGCCCTCCACGGCCCTGCCGGTCGACCGGGCCCGGCCGTCCTTGCAGCCCTTCTTGCCGTTCTTCACCTGCTCCGCCCACGCCGCGTAATGATCGTCCGCCGCGGCCGACGCGTTCCACGCCTTGACGAGGGCCGCGGTCAACTGGGCGTTGCGCGGCAACTGGTCCACGGCCAGGCCCTGCAACCGGGCCACCAGGGTGCGGCGCTGGTCGGCCGCGGCGCGCAGATCGGCCGCGGCCTGGTCCAGATTCGTACAGGTACGGATGTTCGCGACGGAACGCACGACGGCGTCCCGGCTGCTGCTGCTGTCGGCGAGCAGCAGATCCAGCGCCTCGGCCTGGGGGCGGCCGGGGCCGTTCTCCTCGTCGTCCGGGGCCTCGGAGGCCTTCGGGGACTCCTTGGCGGACTCCTCGGCCGAGGGGGCGGGGTCCGGGGTCCGGGCCGGTGTGGCGGCGGAGTCGGCGGCCACGGGGGATTCGGCGGGCTTGTCGTCCTCGCCGCCGCCGTAGATCGCGGCGCTCAGACCGAGGCCGAGTACGGCGCAGCCGACGATGACCGCGCCCATCACGGCGTACTGCGACGTCCTGCGCCGCCGCTCCTCCCGCTCGGCGCGCGCGGCCCGCGCGCGGGGGTTCCGGGGCGGCTCGGCCTCCTGCCGGAACAGGTTCTCGAACTCGCCCGGCACCGGGTCCGGCCCTGCCGCCGCCGGGACGGGGGGCAGGAACTGGGTGTCGCCACTACGGGCGCCGCCGCCGCTGCCGTGGCCGGGGACCGGGGGTATGTACGTGGTGGCGTCCATGGCCCCGGGGACCGGCGGTATGTACGTGGTCGCGTCCGCCGCACCCGGCGGAGGCTCCTCGGGAGGCAGCGGCACGCCTTGCGACGCGGGCCCCCAGGGCTCCCCGGTCGCGGGTGTGGCGGGTACCCACGGGTCGCCCTCACCGTGCTCGTGCGTCACTGGAACCTCCGTCCAAGGGGCTCGCCGGCTCTCCAACCCCCCAACGCTACCGGGTCGCCTCCCGCGGGGGGTGGGGGACCTCCACCGGACGCGTCCGGCGCCCACCGGTGCTCTTCGGGCCGCGCCCCGGTGGGTGGCTTGTCGCGCAGTTCCCCGCGCCCCTGGATACCCGACATCCCGTCCTGCGGAAGATGAGGCTCTCAGGGGAACCACCTCCCCCCTTCCCCCTCCCGTGGGGGGCTTCGGGACAGGGGGACAGGGGGACGGGTAAGGATGACGGTGGTCGGGTGGATGTGGGGTGGCCCCCGCAGCCGTCGGCGGTACGGAAGCGGTCAGCGTTTCCAAGGAGCCGCGCACCGCCGACGGCGAGGAGGTCACCCCGGAGCCGACCGGCCCCACCCGCGCCGCGCGGGGAACGGGCACCCCGGGAAGCCCGGGGCCCAGGACCCCGCAGCGGGAGGCGTTAGGCCGCTTGGAGTTCCAGGCGGGCGCCGAACTCCCTGACCGGGGGCTCCTCCGCGTACGGCTCCAGGCGTTGTTGGAGGTCCTCCAGGTATTCGGTGCCGCGGCTGGACCGCAGCGTGCCGAGGAGTTCGAGGGCTCGGGTGCCGCTGTGGCAGGCCTGTTCGACCTCGCGCTGCTGGACCTGGGCGGTGGCCAGGAGGGCGTAGCCGATGGCGCGGCGGCGGGCCCGGGTCTCGGGGTGGCCGTCGAGCGCGCCGGCCGCGTGGTGCGCGGCGGCTTCGGACTGGCCCAGGTCGCGGTAGCAGTGGGCCAGTTCGTCGGCGAGGTACGCCTCGTCGAAGTGGTCGATCCAGACGGGGTCGTCGCCGGTCTCCGGCTCGGCCCGCTCCAGCGCCGCCAGCGCCTTGCCCGCGACGGCCTGGCAGGTGCGGGAGTCCCCGAGGAGGGCGTGGCCGCGGGCTTCGGCGGCGTAGAACATGGCCTGGGCGCGGGGGGTGACCTGTCCCCGCGCCCCTTCCTGCGCGGCGCGGGCGAGTTGCGCGATCTCGCGCGGGTTGCCGAGTTGCGCGGCGAGGTGGCTCATGGAGGCGGCGAGGACGTATCCGCCGTATCCCCGGTCGTCGGCGGCCTGGGCGAGCCGCAGGGCCTGGATGTAGTAGCGCTGGGCGAGCCCCGGCTGGCCGGTGTCGACGGCCATGTACCCGGCGAGTTCGGTGAGCCGGGCGACCGCCGCGAACAGCTCGCGGCCGACGGATTCGCGGTACGAGCCGGAGAGCAGCCCGGAGACCACGGAGTTGAGGTAGTGGACGACGACGGGCCTGATGTGGCCGCTGCCGAACCGGTGGTCGAGGTCGGTGAGCGCGCCGGTCATGGCGCGGACGGCCTCGACGTCGGCGCTGCCGACCCGGGCCCCGGCGGTCCTGGCGACCTGCGCGTCCGCGCCGGTGATCAGCCAGTCGCGGCTGGGTTCGACGAGGGCGGAAGCGGCGACGGACGCGCCGGAGAGGAAGTCGCGGCGCCCGACGTCGCTGCGCCACAGTTCGCAGACCTGCTCGATCGCGCCGAGCACGGTCGGGGAGAACTGGAGTCCGACGCCGGACGCCAGGTTCTTGCCGTTGGCCATGCCGATCTCGTCGATCGTGACCGTACGGCCCAGTTTGCGGCCGAGGGCCTCGGCGATGATGCCGGGTGCCCGTCCGCGCGGCTGCTGGCCGCGGAGCCAGCGGGCCACGGATGTCTTGTCGTACCGCAGATCGAGTCCGCGTTCCGCGCCGACCATGTTGACGCGTCGCGCGAGCCCGGCGTTGGAGCACCCGGCTTCCTGGATGAGCGCCTGCAGCCTTTCGTTGGGCTGGCGGGCGACGAGCGGCCTGGCTGCCATTGGTTCTCTAACCCCCTGAAGAGCCGCGGGTGAACTGCCCGGCGGATATACGGAGAATGCAGACTTAAGAGCGTTGGTCGAGTTGGTCGGGTTTCTCCAGAATGCTGGAGGCATCCAGGGGGCCCGTGTCGCAAGAAATCCGGAAGTCCCCCCGAAAGATGCTTCCGGACGCACTCGACGAGACCGGTTTGAAGCACTCCGGATCGTTGCGCCCTGTCCACCGTCACCGGGCATCGTCGCCCGACGGGGGCGCGCTCCCCCGCGCGCGATCGCCCTCTTCATGGGGATACCCCCTTCCATGACCGCTGTACATACGCGCCCCCGCATGTGCATCGATGCGCCCCATATGCGGGATCATGATCCCGGGGGCGGCCCGTAGAAGGCCCGTAACCCCCGGTGACCACGGGAGTTGAGAGGGTCGTGGAAGAGACCATCGGAGTCACAGAAGCCGCGCAGATCCCCCGGCAACGGGGCGAGCAGCTGATGGATCATGCCGTGCGGTACGCGGAGGAACGGCACTGGGACGTGTTCCCCGGTACGTGGCTGGAGGCGTCCGAGGGCGAGGAGTTCTGCTCGTGCGGCGACACCGAGTGCCCCGCGCCCGGCGCGCACGCCGCGCGTCCGGACTGGGCGAGCCAGGCGACGGGCAGCGCCGCGGGTGCCCGCAGGATGTGGGGGAAGCATCCGAAGGCGGCCGTCCTGCTGCCGACGGGCCGGACGTTCGACGTGCTCGAAGTCCCCGAGTCGGCCGGGTTCCTCGCGCTGGCCCGGCTGGAGCGGATGGAGCTTCCGCTGGGTCCGGTGATCTCCACCCCCGACCGCCGGATGCTCTTCCTCGTCCTGCCCGGCGGCGCGGCGAAGGCCCCGGCGCTCGTCCGCGATCTCGGGTGGGCGCCCAGCTCCCTCGATCTCGTCCCGCGCGGCCAGGGCCACTACATCGCCGCCCCGCCGACCCGGGTCGGCCGCCGGGGTCCGGTGCAGTGGGCACGCCGCCCGACCGCGGAGAACCGCTGGCTGCCGGACGCGGAGGAGCTGATGAGCCCGCTCGCGTACGCCTGCGGTCGTGAGGGCCGCAGGCCGGGGGCGGCGGTGGCCTCCGTCTGACGCGCGGTCCGCGCGCACCGCGGCGGTGGCCTCCGTCTGACGCGCGGTCCGCGCGCACCGGCGCGGGGGTCACGGCCGCGCCGCCGCCCCCGCGGCCCGGCTCCCGAACCCGGGACCGCCCAAAGGGCCGCCGCAGGGCCGCCCCGGGTTCGGTGCCCCGTACCGACCCGTACGCGAAAAAACGTTCCCGCCGCTGTCTAGGCTGGTCGCGTACTGACGCGTAGGTAAACGGGGACCCGAAGGAGCAGGACCATGCCGGACGACCAGCAGACGGCGGCCGAGGCAGCCGCGGCGGGCGGAGCGGCCGGCGCGCCGCCCGCCGTCGTGGTGGAGGGCCTGTGGAAGAGGTTCGGTGAGCAGCTCGCCGTCTCCGGCATCGATCTGACCCTGCCAGCGGGCCGGTTCATCGGCCTCGTCGGCCCCAACGGCGCGGGCAAGACCACCACCCTCTCCATGGTGACGGGGCTCCTCCGCCCCGACCTCGGCCGGATCCGGATAGCGGGCCACGACGTCTGGGCCGACCCCGTCGCCGTCAAGTCCCGGATCGGGGTCCTGCCCGAGGGGCTGCGGATGTTCGAGCGGCTCTCCGGCCGCGAACTCCTCGCCTACAGCGGACGGCTGCGCGGCCTGCCGGGCGACGAGGTCGACAAGCGGGCCACGCAGCTCCTCGACGTCCTCGGGCTCGCGGGCGCCCAGCACAAACTGGTGGTCGACTACTCCACCGGTATGCGGAAGAAGATCGGTCTGGCCTCCGCGCTGCTGCACAACCCCGAGGTCCTCTTCCTCGACGAGCCCTTCGAAGGCGTCGACCCGGTGTCGGCGCAGACGATCCGCGGCGTCCTGGAGCGGTACACCGCGTCCGGCGCGACCGTCGTCTTCTCCAGCCATGTCATGGAGCTGGTGGAGTCCCTGTGCGACTGGGTCGCGGTCATGGCCCAGGGCCGGATCGTCGCCCGGGGCCCCGTCGAAGAGGTCCGCGGCGAGGCACCGAGCCTCCAGCACGCCTTCCTCGAACTCGTCGGCGTCCGCGACGACCACCACACCGGTGCGGCGCTCGACTGGCTCGGCGGCGGAAACGGCGCGGCCCGATGAGCGCGCCCGCTGCGAGCCCCGACGGCCCCGACGTTCCCGGCGACCCCGGCGCTACCGCTACCTCCTCGGTGCCCGAACCGCCCGGCCTTTCGACCGGCGGGCTCGTCTCCGTCTTCGTACGACTGAAGCTGTCCCTGCTGCGCAACGGGCTCCGGCAGTCCCACACCCGTAAGACGCTCTTCATCGTCTCGTTCGTCCTCGCCGTCCTCATCGCCCTCCTCCAGCTGCTCGGCTTCGTCTTCATGCGCGGCACCGACTACGTCACCTCCGTCGCGGTCCTCTACGCCGCCCTGCTCGCCCTCGGCTGGGCCGTGATGCCCCTCTTCTTCCCCGGCGGCGACGAGACCCTCGACACCACCCGGCTCGCCATGCTGCCGCTGCGGCCGGCACCGCTGGTGACGGCGCTCACCGCCGCGTCGCTCGTGGGCACCGGGCCCCTCTTCACCCTCTGCGTCCTGCTCGGCGCGGCGGTCGGTGTGGCGCACGGCTGGGCCGCCTTCGCGGTCGGCCTGGTCGCCGTACCGCTCGCCCTCCTCGGCTGTATCGCCCTCGCCAGGACCGTCGCCGCGGCCAATATCCGGCTTCTCACCTCCCGCAAGGGCCGCGACCTCGCCATCCTCAGCGGCCTTGTGATCGCCATCGGTCTTCAGGGCGTCAACTACGGCCTCCAGGTGCTCGGCCGGTCCGAGGACGGCCTGCGGGGCCTCGAACCGGCGGCCGATATCGCCCAGTGGGTCCCCATCGCCTCCGCGATCGGCGCGGTCGACGCCACGAGCGACGGCTCGTACGGGATCGCCGCGGCCCGGCTCGCGCTCTCCGCGGTCGCCCTGCCGGCGCTGCTGTGGTGGTGGCGCCGGCTGCTGACCCGGCAGCTGACCTCCCCCGACGGATCCACCCTCGCGGCGGCGTCCGAGAAGGAGACCGGCGGCGGCGCGCGCGGGGTGTTCCGGCTGCTGCCGGACAACCGGAGCGGGGCCGTGGTGCAGCGCACCCTGCGTTACCAGTGGCGCGACCCCAAGACCAAGTCGGCGCTGGTGTCCGGGCTCGCGATCGGCGTCATCGTCCCGCTGTTCAGCGTGCTCCAGGGCGGTGGCTCCGTCTATCTCGCGCTCTTCGCCACGACCATGCTGGGCATGCAGATGTACAACCAGTTCGGGCAGGACACCTCCGCGTTCTGGATGGTCCTCCAGACCATGTCCACGACGCGCGACGCGTACGAGGAGCTGCGGGCCCGCGCGTACGCGCTGCTGATCGTGGCCCTGCCGTACGCGGTCGTGGTCACGGTGGGCATCGCGGCGGCCATCGGCGACTGGGGGCAGCTGGCACCCGCGCTCGGGCTGTCCCTGGCCCTCCTCGGCGCACTCCTGGGCACCGGGGCGTACTGCTCGGCGCGGTATCCGTACTCGATCCCGCAGGACAGCGCCTACAAGAACGCCGCCCCGGGGCAGGGGTCGCTCGTCTGGATCTCCTTCGCGGGCGGCACGCTCCTCACCGCGCTGCTGGTCGCGCCGCTGTACGCCGCCCTGTGGACGGTGGACGGCTCGCTGCTGTGGCTGCTGCTGCCGGTGGGGGCGGCATACGGGTGCCTGCTGGGATGGGCGGGCCTGCGCCTGGCCGCGCCGCGCGTCGCCAGGACCGGCCCGGAGATCCTGACGGCGGTCAGCAAGGGGTAACGGTTCCCCCGCGACCCCGCCCGGAGGGCCATGGGCGCGCCCGTGCCGCGACCGGCACGGGCAAGGAGGGGGATTCCGGGGGGAATTGCAGCGGGCGGACGGAACGCGTGTCACGCTGTGCATGAGGCATATGACTCACCGCCGGTCCCGCCGCCGTGGAGGGAACATGCGCCCCTCGCACGCCCAGCGCACTCCCCGTGCGCCGTCCGACCTTCGGTACGCCCCGACCCGCCCGGGGCCCGTTCACCGTTTCGGCCCTCCGCCGCTTCCGGCCGCCGCCCGGGCGGCGCATGCGGCGGGCCCCGGCATCCGTGGATGCCGGGGCCCTTCCTCCCCTGTGCTGACCCGGAGCCCCGAGCTCCCAGGGTCATTCCCGTCGGACCGTCTTCCCCGAGCGGCCCGCCTCCCGCAAAAGATCTCCCCGAGCCGGACGCCGCCAACCCTGGCATCCGGTCACTCGAAGGTGGGGTGTTGTCCGGCGCCCACCGGGCAGGCCGCCATATTCGAATGGGAGTTCGATAAATTCGATAGGCTGAGCATATCGCGTACGGGTGACGGATCGGGTGACAAAAGGGGGTGCCGGGCACATGGTGCGCCGCATCGACGTGACCGGGACGGCGGGTGCGCGACTGGCCGCCTGGGAGTACGCGGATCCGCCCGAGCCCCGGGGCGCCGCGGGCCCGGGCGTACTGCTGCTCCACGGCCTGATGGGCCGCGCGTCGCACTGGGCCGGCACCGCGCGCTGGCTCTCCGGCCGCTATCGGGCCGTCGCGCTCGACCAGCGCGGCCACGGCCGCAGCGACAAGCCGGCGGAGGGCCCGTACACCCGTGAGGCGTTCGTCGCCGACGCCGTGGCCGCCGTCGAACGGCTGGAGCTGGGTCCCGCCGTCGTGATCGGGCACGGCATGGGCGCGCTCACGGCCTGGCGGCTGGCCGCCGAACGGCCGGATCTGGTCCGCGCGCTGATCGTCTGCGATATGCGGGCCGCCCCGCCGGGCGCGGCGTCGCAGCGGGAGTGGGAGAAGTGGTTCCGCAGCTGGCCGGTGCCGTTCGCGACGCTCGCGGACGCACGGAGGTGGTTCGGCGACGACGACCCGCGGGTCGAGCGCCCCAGCCCCGCGCGCGGCGACTTCTACGCCGAGGTGATGGCGGAGCGCGCCGACGGCTGGCGCCCGGTGTTCTCCCGCCGCCAGATGCTGAGGATCCGGGACTCCTTCGTCCACGACGCCCACTGGGACGATCTGGCCCGAGTCCGCTGCCCCGCCCTCGTCGTCCGCGGCCCCGACGGCGAACTCGGCCGGGCCGAGGCCCAGGAGATGGTCCGCGTCCTGCCCCGCGGCGCCTATGCGGAGGTCCCCGACGCGGGGCATCTCGTCCACTACGACCAACCGGTCCGCTGGCGCGCCGCGATCGGCCCGTTCCTGGACGAGTTCGCCGCCGGGGCGGCGCCCGGCTCGGACGCGTAGATACGCCGACGGGGGCGGCCGGAGCTCCGGCCGCCCCCGCGGGGCCCGACGTACGGCTCAGAACCCGGCGTACGGGATCAGAAGGAGAAGACGACGCCCAGCGTGGCCGTCATCTCGCAGCCGTTGTTGTACGTGCCGGACCAGGCGATCCGCTCGCCCTGCCAGACACCCTGGGCGGTCACCGTCACCGGGGCGTACTCACGGGTGCACAGGGTCATCGGAAGCTTTGACGGCAGGGCGTCGAAGTCACCGCGGACCGCTCCCAGCTCGCGACAGGCGTCCGCGGGCGCGGGGTGCGTGCCGGTGGCGCCCGGCGCGCAGGAGAGGGTGACGGCGCGCTCGGCGACCGCGAGCGCCGGGGACTCGCCCTTGCCGGCCGTGAGGACGAGGGCCGAGGGCGCGTACAGTCCCCGGGCTTCGGCGGGCCCGGCGACGGGCTGGGCGACCGCCGTGCTCAACGCGGTGCCGGCGACGCCCAGCATCAGCGCGGCAGCCGTGACGAACATGCTCCGCAGGGGCAGATGACGCATGTCTGGAGACTCCTTCACATCGAGGTCGCATCGAGGGTGTGGTGCGTGATGCGACTGCGGACGGGAGTCTTGCGTACGCGTACGGTGAGCGCATGCGCGGCGCCCTTTTCCGGTCGGGCGCCCCCCGAACGAGGTGACCGAATGGTCGTTCGGGCAGCTCGCGAGGGGTGCGCCGCCCGTACGGACACGTTCCAGCATCCGGACAATCTTGAGTGGTCCAATCCGGAACGACCGCCTGACCTGCGGAGATGATCAGGCGGTACGTTCCTTCAGCCACCCGGCTTCGACGGGAAACCGCCGTCGGAAGCGGGCCCGGCCGGACTGTTCGAACCGACGGGTCGTACGAGGCGTACGAGGCTCGCGGCTCAGGGCCCGACCGGCTTGCGCATCTCCTGACGGATCTTCGCCGTCGTGTCCGCCGCCTTCGCCAGATCCACGGCCTCCGGCTTGATCGTCGCGGCCGACGCGTCGACCACGGCGACCGTCGCGCCCGTGTTGCCGTCCGCCCAGGCGCATACCGGGGTCGTCACCTCCACGGCACCGGCGGTGGCCACGATGACCTGGCAGCTGACCGTCACATCGGCACCGGCCGGCTGGAAGTCCTTCGGAGGCACCGCGAGCCGGGAGTTCTTCTCCGACGCGCTGCCCCGGAGCATCCCCTTGCGGGCCAGCTCGGGCTGCTTGATCTGGCCGTACAGACCCGACACGATCACGCCGCCGTTCTGCGGACCGCCGGTGGCCGTGTACTCGGCGACGATCGCCTTCGGGTTCCTGATCATCGGGTCCTCGGCCTCAATGGCCTTCTCACCCAGCTCGGACAGGTCGTCGGTGAACTTGTACTTCCCGCCGACCAGGGTCGGCGGCATGGTGAGCTTGTACTCGGCCTTCGGGAAACCGTCGGTGTCGGTCTCGGAGCCACCGCCGCCGGAGCCGGAGCCGGAACCCGAGCCCGCACTCGTACCGGCGCTCGACGAGGTGTCGTTCGATCCCGACTTCTTGTCGTCGTCACCGCTGAAGACGGTGTTGCCGAGCCAGGCCAGCACCAGCACACCGGCGACGACCCCGGTGGCGATGAAGATCGTCCCGGCGGTCCTGCGCCCCTTCTGCGGGGGCGGCGGGGGCTGCGGCGCGCCCCATTGCGGGGGCGGCCCCCCGTACGGCGCCTGCGGGGGCGGGGGTATGGGCTGGGTCTGCTCGGGCGCCTGCGGATACCCGTACGGCGCGGGCGGCGGCTGCGGGGTCCCGTAGCCCTGGGGCGGGGGGCCGCCGCCCTGCGGGGGCCCCTGCTGCGGGTACTGCTGCTGCGGGTACTGCGGCGGATACTGCCCGGCGTAGGGGTCCTGGTACGGCGGCTGCTGCTGCGGAGGCTGCTGCTGCTGGCCGTAGGGATCCCCGTACGGGCCCGGCCCGGGGTGCCCGTAGCCGCCCTGGGACTCGTGCCCGGGCTCGGGCTGCGGTGACTGTGGATACGGTGGCGGCGTCGACATACCCGTCAAGGTACGCCAGCCGCCTCCCTCCCGGAGGGGGTGCCGGGACGTGGAGCGCCGCCCCCATGACCCTGACCCTTGTGTGACGAGTGCGTCCCGGAGGTGGGCTTGTCGCGCAGTTCCTCGCGCCCCTGGATTCCCTGGTCCACGTCCCGCGTGGGACGCGGGGCCCCGGAGATGCTTTTAGGGGCGCGAGGAACTGCGCGAACAGCCGCGGACGGGCCGCGGCCGGAAACGCGAGGGCCACCACCGCGGCGCCCCCCGAAAAGAACGCGGCGTCAGCGCTTGGCGACGAAGACGTGGGAGGCCACGTCCGACTCCAGCTCCGCCGCCTCGCCGCCGCTGCCCACCAGGACGCCGCCCGCGGACTCCGTGACGCTCACCACGGAGCCCGGCTGCACGCCCGCGCGGCGCAGGGTGTACATCAGCTGGGCGTCGGTCTGGATGGGCTCGCCGATCCGGCGGACCACCACGGTCTTGCCGTCGGCGCCCGGGTCCAGGTCGGCGAGGGAGACCATGCCCGCGTCCAGGAAGGGGTCGGCCTCCGCCTTCTCGCCCAGCTCCTCCAGGCCCGGGATGGGGTTGCCGTACGGGGACTCCGTGGGGTGGCGCAGCAGCTCCAGCACGCGCCGCTCCACCGCCTCGCTCATCACGTGCTCCCAGCGGCAGGCCTCGGCGTGGACCTGCTCCCACTCCAGGCCGATCACATCGACGAGGAGGCATTCCGCGAGCCGGTGCTTGCGCATGACGCGCGTCGCAAGACGCCGGCCCTCCTCGGTCAGCTCCAGATGGCGGTCGCCCGCGACCGTCACGAGTCCGTCCCGTTCCATCCGGGCCACGGTCTGGCTGACCGTCGGTCCGCTCTGGTCGAGCCGCTCGGCGATACGGGCGCGCATAGGAACCACACCTTCCTCTTCCAGCTCGAGGATGGTGCGGAGGTACATCTCCGTTGTGTCGATCAAACCGGACATACGTGCCCCTCGAAGAATCGTGCGGTGCGGCCCCGGACTCAATTCTTACGCATCCCACCGACAACCGTGCCGCGCCCACGGGAGCCACCGCCCCCGAAGACCGGGGTACAGGCGCACCACCAGGCGTGACACGGGCGCGCCGGGGCCCGTGGGAAGGGGCGGACGCGCCCGGGGATACCGGCGCGCGAAGGATGCGCGAGGGATGCGCGAAAGATGGGGGGAAGGCTACGGGAAGGGGCCGCGCGGGGCGCCGCCGGGAACACAGGACCCGTGCCGAACCATCGCACAACCCGCGCACGCCGCCGGTGAGAGCGTATTGACAGCGGAATGGTTTAGACCGCACCGTGATCCGCGGCCCGGGGCATTTCCCGGCGCTTTCCCAGGTGATCGGTTCCCCGGACGCGTACCCGCCGCGCCCGGTCCCGGCCGCCGAATTTCCCGGACTTTCTCCCGAAAGGGCTCGGCGATGAGCGAGAGCAAGCTGGCCGGTCGGTTCTTCGACGCGGCGATCGATCTGCTGGCACGCGTAAGGAACGAGGAGTCGGAGAACATCGCCGCGGCCGGTGCGGCGATCGCCGACACCGTCGAGGCCGGCGGCCGGCTCTTCGCCTTCGGCGCCGGGCATTCGTCCCTGGCCGCCCAGGACGTCGTCTACCGGGCGGGCGGCTTCGCCGTGATGAACCTGCTCGTCGTGCCGGGCGTCGTCGGTGTCGACGTGATCCCCGCGACGCTCGGTTCGGCGCTGGAGCGGGTCGAGGGCCTGGCCGGAGCGGTGCTGGACACCTCCCCGGCGAAGGCCGGGGACGTCCTCGTGATCATCTCCCTCTCCGGGCGGAACGCGCTGCCCGTGGAGATGGCGATGAACGCCCGCGCGCTGGGCCTGAAGGTCGTCGGTGTCACCTCCGTGGCATACGCGGAGGAGACCAGGTCCCGGCATGTGTCGGGCTCGTTCCTGAAGGACCACTGCGACGTGGTGCTCGACTCGAAGATCCCGATCGGGGACACGGTCCTCACCCACGACGCGATCGAGGCGCCGTTCTCGCCCGCGTCCACCGTCGTCACCAGCGCGCTGATGCAGGCCATGATGGCCGCCGCCGCCGAGAACCTGGCCGAGCGCGGGGTGGAGCCGCCGCTGCTGCGCTCGGGGAACGTAGACGGCGGCCACGAGTGGAACGGCCGGGTCATGACGGAGAACCGGGAGCGGATCTTCTACCGCCACGGCTGAGCCCGACCCCTCCCGCGGGTGCGTCACAGGGGCCCGTTAAATCGGTTGTGCCGGTCGTCGGGCGTTCCTAGGGTGTGGCGTACACAAGAGAGGAGGTGGTTCGGAGAATGTATGCATACCGGACGCGTGAGGTGACTGCGGGCTAGGGCCTGCTGTCTCGCTTATGCCTCTTGGCAGTGCCCTTCAGCAGGCCATCTGCCGCAATCCCAAGCAGTCACCGACCCGCGAGCTCGCCGGTACGTCCGGCCGGCTCCTCCGCGAGGAGGAACCCGAGCTCGCGGGTTTCTGCGTTCCCGGCTTCCGGGTCAGGGTGCCAGGCGTTCGACGCGCCAGTGGCCCTCCGCGGCGCCGCCCGCCGCCTCGGCCGGGCGCTCCTTGTCGTACACGTACCGCAGTCGGTCGTGGAGCCGGTTCTCGTGGCCCTGCCAGAACTCCACCGCGTCCGGTACCACCCGGATCCCGCCCCACTCCGGCGGTACCGGGACCGGCTCACCCGCCGGGTAGCGCCCGGCCAGCTCGTCGTAGGCGGTGTGCAGCTCCTCCCGGGAGGCGATCACCGACGACTGGGGGCTCGCCCAGGCGCCGAGGCGGGAGCCGTGCGGGCGGGTGCGGAAGTACGCGGCGGTCTCCTCGCGGCCGATCCGGGCGGCCGTGCCCGTGACGACGACCTGGCGGGCGATCGGGTGCCAGGGGAAGAGCAGGGACACATACGGGTTGGCGGCGATCTCACGGCCCTTGCGGGAGCCGTAGTTCGTGAAGAAGACGAAGCCCCGGGCGTCGTACTCCTTCAGCAGGACGGTCCGGGTCGACGGGCGCCCGCCGGCGGTGGCGGTGGCGACGACCATGGCATTGGGCTCGCGCAGCCCGGCGGCCACGGCGTCGTGGAACCAGTTCGCGAACTGCTCCATGGGCGTGGCCGCGAGATCCTCCGCCAGCAGGGGCGTGGAGCGGTACTGCTCGCGCATGACGGCGGGATCGGGCTCGGGCTCGGTCTCGGGACGGCTTCGGTTCACGGTCCCATTCTGAGCGCCCCGGCCCAGATTCCTCCCCGCCGAAAATCCTGTGTATGGCGCAATTATGTGAGGTCTATTCTGCCCCGGGACACCTGCCCGCAACCCTCCGATCACCCCGGTGCCGCTGTGCCGGTCATCACGCTGACCAGGCGTTCTACCTGCGGATATCGTGTCGCCTCCCGTCACATCGGCGTCGAACGGATGACCGGCGCCCGTACGGGGCATCACCCGGGATGACCGACGATCCGTCGTACGCGTCCCGGCCCGCCGACGCGTCACGAATGTGAGGAGCCGCCTGATGTCCGACTTCGTACCTGGGCTCGAAGGAGTCGTCGCGTTCGAGACGGAGATCGCCGAGCCCGACAAGGAGGGCGGATCGCTCCGCTACCGGGGCGTCGATATCGAGGACCTGGTCGGTCAGGTCTCCTTCGGCAATGTGTGGGGCCTGCTGGTCGACGGCGCCTTCGATCCGGGGCTGCCCGCCGCCGAGCCGTTCCCGATCCCGGTGCACTCCGGGGACATCCGGGTCGATGTCCAGTCGGCGCTGGCGATGCTCGCGCCCGTCTGGGGGCTCCGGCCCCTGCTCGACATCGACGAGCGGCAGGCGCGGGACGATCTGGCGCGGGCCGCGGTGATGGCCCTGTCGTACGTGGCGCAGAGCGCCCGGGGGCAGGGGCTGCCGATGGTGCCGCAGTCCGAGATCGACAAGGCGCGGTCCGTGGTCGAGCGGTTCATGATCCGGTGGCGCGGGGAGCCGGACCCCCGGCATGTGCGGGCGGTCGACGCGTACTGGACGTCGGCGGCCGAGCACGGCATGAACGCGTCCACGTTCACCGCCCGGGTCATCGCCTCCACCGGCGCCGATGTCGCCGCCGCGCTCTCCGGCGCGGTCGGCGCGATGTCGGGCCCGCTGCACGGGGGCGCGCCGTCCCGGGTGCTCGGCATGATCGAGGAGATCGAGCGCACCGGCGACGCCACGGCCTATGTGAAGGGCGCGCTCGACAAGGGCGAGCGGCTGATGGGCTTCGGCCATCGGGTGTACCGCGCGGAGGACCCCAGGGCGCGGGTGCTGCGGCGGACGGCGAAGGAGCTGGCCGCGCCGCGTTACGAGGTCGCCGAGGCGCTGGAGAGGGCGGCGCTGGAGGAGCTGCGCGCCCGCCGCCCGGACCGGGTGCTGGAGACGAATGTCGAGTTCTGGGCCGCGATCGTGCTCGACTTCGCGGAGGTCCCGGCGCATATGTTCACGTCGATGTTCACCTGCGCCCGTACGGCGGGCTGGTCGGCGCACATCCTGGAGCAGAAGCGCACGGGCCGGCTGGTCCGCCCGTCGGCCCGGTACACGGGCCCGGGGACGCGGGAGCCGCGCGAGGTCGCCGGCTACGAGGGACTGCCCGGGTCCGGCGGGGCCTGACGCGGGCTCCCGCCCGGCCTCGGGGGCCGCGCCGAATCCCGCCCGGCCCCCGGCCTCGGGTCAGAGCGCCCGTTCCAGGTGCCGCGTCCATTCGCGTACGACCCGGGCGCGGCGCGGCCCGTCGTCGGTGAGCAGGTTCGCCAGGCCGAGCCCGCGGGCCAGGTCGAGCAGGCCCTGGACGGTCTCCCGGACGCCCTCGTGGGTTTCGTCGGCGCCGAGGAGGCGTACCGCGATGCGATGGGTCTCCCGGCCGACCCTGGCCTCCAGTTCGGTGACCCGGGCGTGGAGCTGCGGCTCGTGCGACGCGGCCACCCACAGATGGAGCGCCGCCCGGAACAGGGGGCCCGTGTAGAGGTCCACGAGGGCCGCGACCACCGTGGGGCGGTCGTGCGCCGGGAGGTTCCGCAGCGCCGACGAGCGTTCTTCGGCGACGTACTCGACGGCCGCCGTGAACAAGTCCTCGCGGGTGGGGAAGTGGTGCTGGGCCGCGCCCCGGGAGACGCCCGCCCGTTCGGCGACGACCGCGACCGTGGAGCCCGCCCAGCCGCGTTCGGCGAGACAGGCGACGGCCGCCTCCAGCAGCCGCCGCCGGGTGGCCCGGCTCCGGTCCTGCTTGGGCCCGGGGGCGGTGGGGCCGGGCGCGGTGGGCCCGGGGGCGGTGGGCCCAGGCCCCGGGACCGGCTGCGGGGTCGTCGTCACAGTCTCCACGCGGGGTCCCGCCGTTCGAGGAAGGCGGCCATGCCCTCACGTGCCTCGGCCGACGCGAACAGGGACGCCGACCGCTGCACCAGCTCCTCCGCGTCCCGGTCGAACGCCTCCAGCACCCTCGCCGTGACCAGGCGCTTCGTCGCCGCCAGCCCCTGGGGCGAGCCCGCGCGCAGGGCGTCGAGCACGGGGGTGAGGACGGTGTCCACATGGTCCCCGGGCCCGCCGCACTCCGTCAGCAGTCCGATCCGTACCGCGTCGGCCGCCCCGAACCGCTCCCCCGTCAGGCAGTAGCGTTCCGCCGCGCGCGGCGCCAGCCTCGGCAGCAGCGGCAGGGAGATCATGGCGGGCGCGACCCCGATCCGTACCTCCGTGAACGCGAAGTCCGAGTCCGCCGACGCCACCGCGATGTCGCAGGCGCCGACGAGCCCCAGGCCGCCCGCCCTGGTCCGGCCGTCGATCCGGGCGACGACCGGCTTCGGCATGGCGACGATCTGCCGCAGCAGCCCGACGAAGACATACGGGTTGGGCGGGGTCCGCAGATCCGCGCCGGCGCTGAACACCCCGCCGGTGTGGGTGAGCACCACCGCCCGAACGGCGTCGTCGGCGCCGCATTCGGCCAGGGCCCGGGTCAACTCGCCGACCAGGGGCGCGGAGAGCGCGTTGCGGTTGGCGGGCGAGTTCAGGGCGAGGGTCGTGACGCCGCGTTCGTGCGCGGTGGTGACGAGGGGGTTCGGGGTCATCGGTCAACGCTCCGTCCGCCGGCGCGGCCGGCTGGGCCGTCAGTACGACTTGGGCAGTCCCAGGGACTGGTGCGACACATAGTTGAGAATCATCTCGCGGCTCACCGGCGCGATCCGCGTCACCCGTGCCGCGGTGACGAGCGGACCCAGACCGTACTCCCGGGTGAGGCCGTTGCCGCCGAGGGTGTGCACCGCCTGGTCGACGGCGTGTACGCAGGCCTCGGCCGCCGCGTACTTGGCCATGTTCGCGGCCTCGCCCGCGCCGGCGTCGTCGCCCTCGTCGTAGAGCCGGGCCGCCTTCCCCGTCATGAGCCGGGCGAGTTCGAGTTCGATATGCGCCCGGGCCAGGGGGTGGGCGATGGCCTGGTGGGCGCCGATGGGGTCCCGCCACACCCGGCGCTCCTTGGCGTAATCGACGGCGCGGGCGACCGCGTAGCGGCCCATGCCGACGGCGAAGGCGGCGGTCATCACCCGTTCCGGGTTGAGTCCGGCGAAGAGCTGGAGGAGTCCCGCGTCCTCGTCGCCGACGAGGGCTTCGGCGGGCAGCCGTACCTCGTCGAAGACCAGCTCGAACTGCCGCTCGTGGGTGTCGAGGCACATCTCGATCGGCGCCAGGTCGAAGCCCGGCGCGTCCCGGGGCACGATGAAGAGACAGGGCTTGAGGCGGCCCGTCCGCGCGTCCTCGGTCCGGCCCACGACCAGGGTCGCGTCGGCGATGTCGACCCCGGTGACGAAGACCTTGCGGCCGGTCAGGATCCAGTCGCCGCCGTCGGCTCGGCGGGCCGTGGTGGTGATCCGGTGGGAGTTGGAGCCCGCGTCCGGCTCGGTGATCCCGAACGCCATCGTCCGGCTGCCGTCGGCGAGTCCGGGCAGCCAGCCGCGTTTCTGGGCGTCGGTGCCGAAGCGGGAGATCACGGTGCCGCAGATCGCGGGCGATACGACCATCATCAGCAGCGGACAGCCCGCGGCGCCCAGCTCTTCGAGGACGACGGCGAGTTCGGCGAGTCCGGCGCCCCCGCCGCCGTACTCCTCGGGCAGATTGACACCGAGATAGCCCAGCTCCCCGGCCTCCGCCCACAGGGCGTCCCGGTCGTGTTCGCGGCCGTGGCGGCGGCCGAGGGCGGCGACTGCGGTACGGAGGTGCTCGTGCTCGTCCCGGACTGCGGTGGTCATCGGGCCTCCTCGGTGGGTGGGTGTGCGGCTCGGTGCGGTGTACGGAACAGGTGCGATGTGCCGATACGTACGCGTACGGCCCCGGTCTCTCCCCCGGCCGCCCGGTCTCTCCTCAGCCGCCCGGCTCCCCCGGGTCGACGACCGCCAGCAGCGCCCCGACGTCGACCCGGTCGCCCGCCGTCGCGTGCAGCGCCGTCAGCACCCCGGCCGCGGGCGCGTCGATCCGGTGCTCCATCTTCATCGCCTCCAGCCACAGCAGGGGCTGCCCCGCGGCGACCCGGGCCCCGGGCGCGAGTCCCTCGCCGACCCGGACGACGGTGCCCGGCATCGGGGCGAGCAGCGAGCCGGGGGCGGCCCGGGTCTCCGGGTCGGGGAAGCGGGGGCGTTCGGTGAGTGTGAACGACCCGGTGGGGCCGTCGACATGGACCCGGCCGGCGCCGTCGTGGACGCGTACCGCGTACCGCCGGACGACTCCGTCGACCTCCAGGGCGACCAGGTCGGCGGCGACGGACACGACCGTGAGGCCGGGCGGACCGGGCAGGCCGGGCAGCTCGTCGACGGTGAACCCGTCGCCGTCCCGGGACCCGTACCGGTACCGCACCTCGTGGACGGTCGTCCCGTCACCGCCGGTGAAGGCCGCCGAGTGCGGCTGCGACGGCAGATTGCGCCAGCCGCCGATGCGCCGGGGCACGCTTCCGCCGCGCCGCCGGGCGGCCGCCGCCAGCGCCGCCGCGACCGCCGCGGCCTCCTCGCCCGGTACGGGCCGGGTCAGCTCGGGCGTCCGCCGTGCCAGAAAGCCGGTATCGGGCGGGCCTTCGGCGAACTCGGGGTGGGTGAGGGCCCGGACGAGCAGCTCCCGATTGGTGACCGGGCCGTGGACGACGGTACGGCGCAGGGCGTCGGCGAGCCGCCGGACGGCCGCCGCGCGGGTGGGCGCCCGGACGATCACCTTGGCGAGCAGCGGATCGTAGGGGACGGGTACAAAGCCCCCGGGGCCGTAACCGGAATCGATCCGCAGGACGGTCCCTCCTGCCGTCCTCTCCTCGGGAAACTCGGGGAACTCGGGGAACCGCAGTTCGTGCAGCGGGCCCGCCTGCGGGAGTCCGCCGCGCGCCGGGTCCTCCGCGTACAGCCGGGCCTCGATCGCGTGCCCGGACGCGGCCGGGGGCTCCGGTGGCAGCCGCTCGCCCTCCGCGATCGCGAACTGGAGGGCCACCAGGTCGACGCCGTGGACGAGTTCGGTGACCGGGTGCTCGACCTGGAGCCGGGTGTTCATCTCCAGGAACTGCGCCCTCGGTCCCTCGGGTCCTTCCGTGACCAGGAACTCGACCGTGCCCGCCCCGGTGTAGCCGACCCGGCGGGCGAGGGCGGCGGACGAGGCGGCGAGTCCGGCGGTGAACGCGTCGGGGAGTCCGGGCGCCGGGCACTCCTCGATCACCTTCTGGTGGCGCCGCTGGACGGAGCAGTCGCGGGTCCCGAGCGTCCAGACCGTGCCGTACCGGTCGGCGAGGAGCTGGACCTCCACATGCCGGCCCCGCTCGACGTACGGCTCGACGAACACCTCGCCGTCGCCGAAGGCGGACCGGGCCTCCGCCGACGCGGCCGTCAGCTCCCCGGGGAGCGCGGCCAGTTCGCGGACGATCCGCATGCCCCGGCCGCCGCCGCCCGCCGCCGCCTTCACCAGAACCGGCAGATCGGCCTCCGTCACCGTCTCCGGCGCCAGGGGCACGGCCCCCATCAGCTCCTTCGCCCGGGTCTTGGACGCCAGCGTCCCGATCGCGGCGGGCGGCGGCCCCACCCACAGCAGCCCGGCGTCCTCGACGGCGCGGGCGAAGCCGGCGTTCTCGGCGAGGAAGCCGTAGCCGGGGTGGACGGCGTCCGCGCCCGCCGCCAGCGCCGCCTTCACGATCAGATCGCCGCGGAGATACGTCTCCGAAGGCGCCGCGCCCGGCAGCCGTACGGCCGCGTCGGCCTCCCGGACGTGGAGCGCGTCCGCGTCCGGGTCGGCGTAGACGGCGACCGTGGTGATGCCCAGTTCGCGGCAGGTACGGAAGATCCGGCGGGCGATCTCGCCCCGGTTGGCGACGAGCACACAGGTGATCACGCGTCTCACATCCTGAAGACGCCGAAGCCGCCGCGGGCGCCTTCGACGGGGGCCGTGTGGATCGCGGACAGACAGATTCCGAGGACGGTGCGGGTGTCGCGGGGGTCGATGACCCCGTCGTCGTAGAGCCGTCCGGAGAGGAACGCGGGGAGGGACTCCGCCTCGATCTGCCCCTCGACCACGGCCCGGAGGGCCGCGTCCGCCTCGTCGTCGTACGGCTGCCCCTTCGCCTCGGCGGCGGCGCGGGCGACGAGCGACAGGACGCCCGCGAGCTGCTGGGGGCCCATGACGGCCGATTTGGCGCTGGGCCAGGCGAAGAGGAAGCGGGGGTCGTAGGCCCGGCCGCACATGCCGTAGTGGCCCGCGCCGTACGAGGCGCCGATGAGGACCGAGAGATGCGGTACGGCCGAGTTCGCCACCGCGTTGATCATCATCGCGCCGTGTTTGATCATGCCGCCGCGTTCGTACTCCCGGCCGACCATGTAGCCGGTGGTGTTGTGGAGGAAGAGGAGGGGGATGTCGCGCTGGTTGGCGAGCTGGATGAAGTGCGCGGCCTTCTGGGACTCGGGGCTGAACAGCACACCGCGCGCGTTGGCGAGGACGCCGACGGGATAGCCGTGGAGCCGGGCCCAGCCGGTGACCAGGCTCGGCCCGTACAGCGGCTTGAACTCGTCGAAGGCCGAGCCGTCGACGATCCGGGCGATCACCTCGCGCGGATCGAACGGGGTCTTCAGATCGTCGGGGACGATCCCGAGGAGTTCATCGGCGGGGTGGGCGGGCGGCTCGGCGGGTCCCGGGTCGGGGTGGGCCTTGCGCCAGTTGAGGCGGGCGACGATCCGGCGGGCCCGGCGGATCGCGTCCGGCTCGTCGACGGCGTAGTGGTCGGCGAGCCCGGAGACCCGGGCGTGCATCTCCGCGCCGCCCAGCGACTCGTCGTCGCTCTCCTCGCCGGTCGCCATCCGGACCAGCGGCGGGCCGCCGAGGAAGACCTTGGAACGCTCCCGGATCATCACCGTGTGATCGGACATTCCGGGGACGTACGCGCCGCCCGCCGTCGAGTTGCCGAACACGACGGCGACCGTGGGGATCCCGGCCGCCGACAGCCGGGTCAGATCGCGGAAGAGCGCCCCGCCGGGGATGAAGATCTCCTTCTGGGCGGGGAGGTCGGCACCGCCGGACTCCACGAGGGAGAGCACCGGGAGCCGGTTGGCGAACGCGATCTCGTTGGCGCGCAGTGCCTTGCGCAGGCTCCACGGGTTGGAGGCGCCGCCGCGTACCGTCGGATCGTTGGCGGTGATCACGCACTCGACGTCCTCGACCACCCCGATACCGGTGACGAGGGACGCGCCCACGGGGTAGTCGCTGCCCCAGGCGGCCAGCGGGGAGAGTTCGAGGAACGGGGTGCCGGGGTCGACGAGGAGTTCGATCCGCTCCCGGGCGAGGAGTTTGCCCCGGGCCCGGTGCCGGTCGACATAGCGCGGGCCGCCGCCCGCGAGGGCCTTCGCGTGCTCGGTGCCGAGGGCGTCGAGCCGACCCAGCATGGCGGCGCGGCGGGCCGCGTACTCGTCGCCCGATACGTCGATACGGGTGGGGAGCACGGTCACGGCGCCACCGCCGACCGGTCATGTGTGCGGCGGGGCGTCACAGCAGTACCTCCGGTATCTCCACCAGCCGGGCCCGCAGCCATTCCCCGAGCGCCTTGCCCTGCGGATCGAACCGCGCGCCGGACGCGACGCCCTCGCCGAGGATCCCCGTCACGGTGAAGTTGAGGGCGCGCAGTCCGGGCAGGACGTGCCGGTCGACGGGCAGCGGCGCGGTCTCCGGCAGCAGCGCCCGGAACCGGTCCACGGTCAGGAAGTGGGCGAGCCACGCCCAGGCCTCGTCGGTACGGGCCCAGACGCCGATATTGGCGTCACCGCCCTTGTCCCCGCTGCGGGCCCCGGCGACGAGCCCGAGGGGCGCGAGCCGTACCGCCCCTTCGTGGTGGAGGGGCGCGGGCAGCCCGTCGGCGACCGGCGGTCCGGGGCGGGGCGCGGGGATCGCGTACGGGATCGTCTCGCGGCGCCCGTCGGGCAGGACGGCCGTATGGGGCACGGTCGCCGGATCGGCGGACGCCGGCACGAACACGCCGTAGGGCGCGCCCTTGCCGGGCGGGGCCGTCAGATGGAAGCCGGGGACGCTGCCGAGGGCCAGCTCGACGGCGGCACCGCTGACGGCCCGGCCGACCCGGGCGGGGTCGGGGTCGCGGACCACGAGCCGGAGGTAGGCGCTCGCCCGCTCCTGGGTGTCGGGGTCGGGATGGTCGGTACGGGCCAGCTCCCAACGGACGTCGGCGGGCGGGTCGGCGGCGAGCTCGGCGGTGAGCCGGCTCCGTACCAGCCGGGCCTTGGCCTCGATGTCGAGGCCGGTGAGGACGAACACGACCTCGTTGCGCCAGCCGCCGATCCGATTGAGGCCGACTTTGAGAGTGGGCGGGGGCGGTTCGCCGCGCACCCCGCTGATCAGCACCCGGTCGGGTCCTTCGGGGGTGAGTCGGACGGTGTCGAGCCGGGCGGTGACATCGGGTCCCGGGTAGCGGGGGCCGCCGGTCTCGTAGAGGAGCTGGGCGGTGACGGTACCGGTGTCGACCCGGCCGCCGGTGCCGGGGTGTTTGGTGATCACGGCGCTGCCGTCGCGCCGGATCTCGGCGAGCGGGAAACCGGGCCGGAAGGGTGCCGTGGCGGAGGTGTCCCGGGCGTCGGGCAGCTCGGCGAAGAAGGCGTAGTTGCCGCCGGTGGCCTGGGTGCCGCATTCGAGGACATGACCGGCGACGACGGCGCCCGCGACGGCGTCGAGATCGTCCGGGCCCCAGCCGAAGTGGGCGGCGGCGGGCCCGGTGACGAGGGCGGCGTCGGTGACCCGGCCGGTGACGACGACATCGGCGCCCGCGCGCAGACAGGCCGCGATCCCGGCACCGCCGAGATAGGCGTGGGCGGCGACGACCCCGTCGCCCCAGTCCCGCGCGGCCAGCAGATCGTCGCCCTCCACATGGGCGACGCGTACGGGGATACCGAGCCGATCGGCGACGGCGCGGACGGCGTCGGCGAGCCCGGCGGGGTTGAGCCCGCCCGCGTTGGTGACGATCCGCACGCCCCGGTCGTGGGCGAGGCCCAGACACTCCTCCAACTGGCGCGGAAAGGTCCTGGCATAGCCGAGGCGGGGATCCTTCAGCCGGTCGCGGCCCAGGATGAGCAGGGTCAGCTCGGCGAGATAGTCGCCGGTGAGGACGTCGAGCGGACCGCCGGTGAGCATCTCGCGGAGGGCGTCGAAGCGGTCGCCGTAGAAACCGGACGCGTTCCCGATCCGCAGTACGTCCCCGGGGGCGGGGGCGGCTCCACCGGGTCCCGCGCCGCCCGTCATCCGGCCGCGCCCCGGGGCGGGCGGCCGGTACCGGCCGGTCCGGCGAACGCCTGGGCGACGGTCCAGCCCTTCGCGGGGGTCTCCCGCGCCCAGTCGGCGGCGGGGAGCGGGGCGACGAGAGCGTCGAGCCCGGCGCTCTCCTCCCGCAGATCGTCGAACACGTCGCCGGGGTCGGGGGCGGGATCGGACACGGTGCGCTCCCTGGGGCAGGGGTCGGTGTCCCGGGGAGCATGGCAGCGGCCCCGAAAACAAGCAAGCGTGCTTGCTTGGTTTTCCGGGCCATTTCTTCGGACTGCTTCGGACTGCATTCCGGCCGCGCGTGTGAGGGCCGTACCGCTGGTCCCTTACACCTCTTCGACCACTTCCGTCGCGGCCTTCTCCTCCGCCGTCGTCGCGGTTCGCGGCGTCTGCGCCTTCTTCGTGTTCTTCGTGTTCTTCGTGTTTCGCCGGAACCGGCCACCCCGCTTCGGCGCCGAACCGGAGGCGGGCGCCGACACCGTACTCACCTGGGTCCGTACGACCCCGACACTGGCGGCGATCACCAGGGTGATGGCGACGGCGTCGGTGAGGGAGAGCGCCTGGCTCAGCACCAGGAACCCGGCGAGCGACGCGACGGCGGGCTCCAGCGTCATCATCACGGCGAAGGTGGAGGCCGGGAGACGGCGCAGCGCGAGGAGTTCGAGGGTGTAGGGCAGGACCGAGGAGAGCAGCGCGACGCCGAGACCCAGGCCGATGACGACGGGATCGAGGATCCGCTCCCCCGAACCGGCGATCCCCAGCGGCAGGCTGAGCAGGGCGGCGACGCCGAAGGCCAGGGCGAGCCCGTCGGCCTGCGGGAAGCGGCGGCCGGTCTTGGCGCTGAAGACGATGTACGCGGCCCACATCCCGCCCGCCGCCAGGGCGTAGGCGGCGCCGACGGGGTCGAGTCCGCCGCTCGCGCCGGCGCCGTGGCCGCCGCCGGTGACCAGGCCGCTCAGCAGGAACACCCCGAGGAGGGCGAGGGCGGCCCAGGCCAGATTGGCCAGCCGGCGGGAGACGAGGACGGAGAGGGTGAGGGGCCCGAGGACCTCCAGCGTGACCGCCGGACCCAGCGGGATCCGCTCCAGGGCCTGGTAGAAGAGGATGTTCATGCCGCCCATGGCGAGACCGAAGGCGACGACCGTGCCCCAGTCGGCGCGGGAGTAGCCGCGTATCCGGGGGCGGCAGACCGCGAGCATCACCAGGGCGGCGAGCAGCAGCCGCAGGGTGACGACGCCGGTGGCGCCGACCTCGTCCATCAGCATGACCGCGACGGCGGCCCCGAACTGGACGGAGAGCACGCCCGCGACGACGAGCCCGACGGGCCCGAGGCCGCGATCCCGTTTACCGCCGGTTTCCGCCGCCGCCGGGTCCTTGTCGGCGGCGGAAATCCCTGCTGTATCGCTCACGGCCCTGTCCACGTTTCCACGCTAGTGGCCGATCCTCGACACGTGAAATGCTTAATGCGCTGCGATTATGCTCCGGCCGCATGAGCATCGAGCTACGTCACCTCCGCTGCTTCCTGGCGATCGCGGAGGAGTCGAGCCTGACCAGGGCGGCGGCCCGGCTGCGCGTCACACAGCCCGCGGTCTCCCGGTCCCTGGCCGCGCTGGAGCGGCATCTGGGCGTCCGTCTCGTGGACCGCTCCACCCATCATGTGACGCTCACCCCGGAGGGCCGCGCCTTCCGCGACCGGGCCGCGACGGCGGTGGCGGCCTTCGACGACGCGGTCGCCACGGCCCGGCGGCCGGTACGCCCGCTGCGGCTCGGGCACGCCTGGTCGGCGCTGGGCCCGTACACCACCGGGCTGCTGCGCCGCTGGGAGCGGGAGCATCCCGACACGCCCCTGGAGCTGCTCCGGATCGACGACCGGACCGCCGGGCTGCTCCGGGGCGCGGTGGATGTGGCGGTGGTCCGAGGCCCCGTCTCCGTACCGGGTCTGGTGGTCACTCCGCTCTACACGGACCCGCGGGTCGCCGCGGTGACCGCGGACGGGCCGCTGGCCGCCCTGCCCAGGATCACCCCGGCGGATCTGACGACGGCACCGCTGCTGGTGAACACGGTCTCCGGGGTCACGGCCCCCGAGCTGTGGCCGGCCGACGCCCGACCCGCGACGACGATCACGGTCACCAATACGGACGACTGGCTGGCGGCGATCGCGGCGGGCCGGGGCGTGGGTGTGTCGACGGCGTCCACGGCGGAGATCCATCCGCACCCGGACGTGGTCTACCGGCCCCTGCCCGGCCTGCCGCCGGTCCCGGTCCAGCTCACCCACCACGACCCGCCGTCCCATCCGGCCGTCCCGGCGCTGGTGGCGCTGGCGGTGGAGGTGACCCGCGCCGGGTGACACGCCCCCGCGGGCGGGTCACCGAGAGCGGCGGCCGTACTCACCACGAGTGGTTCCGCGCCGTTCCCCCGACGCCCCGGCACACCCGTGCCATGATCGTTTCCGGCGTTGTGCCGAAGACCGACCGACAGCTCCTGAACTGGGGGAACGACATGGCAGTGCGGCAAAACGGAACCGTGAAGTGGTTCAACGACGAGAAGGGCTACGGCTTTATCACCCCGGAGTCGGGACCGGACCTCTTCGTCCACTTCCGGGCGATCGAAGGAAACGGTTTCAAGTCCCTGGCGGAGTCCGAGAGAGTCACCTTCGAAGCCGTCCAGGGCCAGAAGGGCATGCAGGCGGACAAGGTCCGCAAGGAGGCGTAGCCCCCACCCTCGGACCCTTCGGGGCCGGGCACGGCGACCGCCCGCGCCCGGCCCTCACCGAACCACCACCCGTCACCCGCCTCCCTGGTCTCCCCTGTCCAGACCTTCCGCCAGGACCTCCGCCAAGTGGCGCGGGCGGTGGTCCGTCAGATGGGTGAGCTGGGTGCGGCAGGAGTAGCCGTCCGCGAGGACCAGCGCGTCGGGCGGGGCCGTACTGACCGCGGGGAGGAGTTGTTCCTCCGCGCAGGCCACCGACACCTCGTAGTGGCCCCGCTCGAAGCCGAAGTTGCCCGCCAGGCCGCAGCAGCCTCCCGACAGGTCGCCGGTGAGCCCGGCGCGGGCGCGGAGCCGGGCGTCGGGGGCCGGGTCGAGGACCGCGTGGTGGTGGCAGTGGGTCTGGCCGGTCACCGGGCGGTCGAGCCTGGGCGGGGTCCAGTCGGGGGCGTACTCCTCCAGCGCGCCCGCGAAGGTGCGGACCGAGGCCGCGAGCCTGGCCGCCCTCGGGTCGTCGGGGAGCAGCTCCGGCAGATCGGTGCGGAGCGCCGCCGCGCAGCTCGGTTCGAGGACGATCACCGGGACGCCGTCCGGTAGCGGGGACAGCGTGTCGAGGGTGCGGCGCAGGACCGTACGGGCGCGGGTCAGCTGTCCCGTACTGAGGTACGTCAGCCCGCAGCACACCCGGCCCGGGGGCAGGGCCAGGCCGAATCCGGCGGCGCCCAGGACGCGTACCGCGGCCCTCCCCACCTCGGGGGACAAATACTCGGTGAAGGTGTCGGGCCACAGCAGCGCCGTCCGGGCGCCGGGGCCGAGCCTGCCGCGCGCCCAGCGGGTGAACGGCACCGGCGCCAGGGCCGGAAGGGGCCGCTCCGGGGTGATCCCGGCGGTGTGCCGGGCGAGGGCGGCCAGGGGTGGGATCCGGGCGAGCGCGTTGAGCAGGGGCGCGGCCGGCGCGGCGGCCCGCAGCCAGCCGGGCAGCCGGCCGAGGGCGTAGTGGGAGCGGGGCCTGAGGCGCCCCTTGTAGTGGTGGTGGAGGAATTCCGCCTTGTACGTGGCCATGTCCACGCCCACCGGACAGTCGCTGCGGCACCCCTTGCACGACAGACACAGATCGAGGGCGTCGGCGACCTCCCGCGACCGCCAGCCGTCCCGGACGACCTCGCCCGCGAGCATCTCGTGCAGCAGCCGTGCCCGGCCGCGGGTGGAGTGCTTCTCCTCGCCCGTCACCCGGTAGGAGGGGCACATCACCCCGGGTCCGGGGGCGGTGTCCCGGCATTTGGCGACGCCGACGCAGCGGCGGACGGCGGCCCGGAAGTCGCCGCCGTCGTCCGGGTAGCCGAAGGCGACGTCGACCGGCCGCCGGGGCAGGACGGCGAACCGGAGATCGGTGTCGAGGGGCGCGGGCCGGACCAGGATGCCCGGGTTCAGCCCGCCCGCCGGGTCCCACAGGTCCTTGAACCGGGCGAAGAGCGCCACGAGTCCGGGGCCGTACATCCTGGGCAGGAGTTCGGCCCGGGCCCGGCCGTCGCCGTGCTCGCCGGAGAGCGATCCGCCGTGCGCCACCACCAGGTCGGCCACGTCCTCGGAGAACCGGCGGAACGCCCGTACCCCGGCCGTCGTGATCAGGTCGAAGTCGATCCGGACATGGACACAGCCCTCGCCGAAGTGGCCGAAGGGCGCGCCGCGCAGCCCGTACCCGGTCAGCAGGGCCCGGAAGTCCCGCAGATACCCGCCGAGCCGGGCGGGCGGTACGGCGCAGTCCTCCCAGCCGGGCCAGGCCTCGCCGCCGCCGGGGATCCTGGTCGCGGTCCCGGCCGCGTCCTCCCGTACCCGCCACAGGGCCCGCGCCGCCGCCGGGTCGGTGACGACCAGCGCGTCGGCCGCGCCGGCCGCCCGGACCAGATCCGCCGCGCGGGCCGCGGCCTCCGCCTCGGTGGCGCCGCCGGCCTCGGCGAACAGCCAGGCCCGGCCGCGCGGCAGCCCGCCGCGGGCGTTCGGCGGTACGAGATCGTCCGCCATGCCCTCGACGGTGAGCGGGCCGTACGGCAGCAGGCCGGGCGCCGCGTCGGCCGCCGCGGTCTCGTCGGGGTAGCCGAGGACGGCGAGGGCTCGGGCGGCGGGCTCCGCCACAAGACGTACCTCGGCCTCCGTGACGATCCCCAGCGTCCCTTCGGTGCCGCAGAACGCGCGGGCCAGGTCGGCGCCGTTCTCCGGGAGCAGCGCGTCGAGCGCGTAGCCGGAGATCCGGCGCGGCAGATCCCGGGGATAGCCGGTACGGAGCAGGGCGAGATGGCCGTCGACCAGCTCGCGGACGGCGCCGAGCAGCAGTCCCGGGTCCTTCGGCCAGCCTCGGGCGAGCCGGAGGGGTGTGCCGTCGTAGGTGAGGACCGACAGGGCGCGGACGTTGTCCGCCGTGGTGCCCCAGGCCACGGAGTGCGCCCCGCAGGCGTTGTTGCCGATCATTCCGCCGAGGGTGCAGCGGGCGTGGGTGGAGGGGTCGGGGCCGAAGGTGAGGCCGTGGGGGCGGGCCGCGGCGCGGAGGGAGTCGAGGACGGCGCCGGGCTGGACGACGGCGGTACGGGACACCGGGTCCACGTGCCGTACCGCGTTCATCCGGCGGGTGAGGTCGAGGACCACACCGGTACCGATGGCCTGTCCGGCGATCGACGTACCGGCGCCCCGGGGCACGACGGGGACGCCACGGGCCCGGCAGACCTCCAGGGCCGCCGCCACGTCGTCGGCGTGGCGGGGGGCGACGACACCGAGGGGGACGCGGCGGTAGTTGGAGGCGTCCATGGTGGTGAGCGCGCGGGCGGTGGTGGAGAAGTCGACGGTGTCGGGCGGGAGGGCGGCGCGGAGGGCCGCGTACAGCTCCGCCCGATCCGCCGCGTCGGGGGTGCCCGTACCGCCCGTACTGCCCGGGGTGCCCGCGCGGGGGCGCCGGGCCGCGCGCTCCCCCGCGCGCGCCGCGCGTCGCGCACCGCCGTTGGCATCCGTACGCCCCTCGTCCCCGCTACGCTCCCCGCCGTCCCCCGCCGTACGTCGATCGTCAGCCATGTGTCTCAGCATGCCCCCGTCACCGGGGTACGTCGCGCACGTCACACCGACCGAAAACCTGGGGGAAACGCCTCAGCCACGGCCATTAGGGTCCTTGGACTCTTGGCAAACCCTTGACGAAGAGCCCAAAGTGATCGCCAACTCTCCTATAGTGACCACCACTTGATCAGGAACCCTCGGCTCCAGTTCTGCCCCCGCCACCCCTCGGAAGGCACACTCGATGACCGGCACCGCACACCGCCGATGAGCCGCGCCATGCGGACGGTCCGGCCCCAGGCGCCGGACGAGGCCACCGAAGCGGCCGGGGCCGCCGCGGCGGACTCCGCCACGGACCCGACCGCGGACTCCACCGGCGCGGTCCCGGCCCCGGACTCGGCGCCCGGCATCCCGGGACCCCCCGAGAACGCGCTCAAGATCGTCGTCGTCGGCGGCTTCGGCGTGGGCAAGACGACGATGGTGCGCTCCGTGAGCGAGATCCGTCCGCTGCACACGGAGGAGACCATGAGCCCGGCCGGGCTCACCCTCGACGACCCCAGCCGGATCTCGTCCCGGAAGACCGCCACGACGGTCGCCTTCGACTTCGGCCGGATCACCATCGACGAGCGCTCGATCGTCTACCTCTTCGGCGCGCCCGGACAGGAACGCTTCTGGTTCCTGTGGGAACGGATGCTCTCCGGGACCATCGGGGCGGTCGTCCTGGTCGACACCCGGCGGCTGCCCGAGGCCTGGTACGCGCTGGACCGGCTCGAACACCACGGGGTGCCGTACATCGTCGCCGTCAACGACTTCGGCGGGCCGTTCTACCCCGACGCCCAGATCCGGCAGGCGCTGGCACTGGACGCCGCCGTGCCGATGGTGGAGTTCGACGCCCGGGACCACTCGTCCAGCAAGTTCGTCCTGATCGCGCTCGTGGAACACCTCTACGACCTCGCCCTGCACCAGCGGGGCTGACCCGGCGACGCCGCTCGTGTCCGGGGCCCTCCGCGCCCGGAACGCGGGACGGACGTCTCAAGCCCCGGACCGGGGCACGGCGGGCACGTCGCACCCGATACGCTCCCATACGTGGCTGAGATCCAGATTCCCGCTGACATCAAGCCCGCCGACGGCCGTTTCGGCGCGGGCCCGTCCAAGGTGCGTACGGAGGCGGTCTCCGCCCTCGCCGCCACCGGCACATCGCTGCTCGGTACCTCCCACCGCCAGGCCCCGGTCAAAAACCTGGTCGGCGAGGTACGTCGAGGCGTAAGCGACCTCTTCTCCCTCCCCGACGGCTACGAGGTGGTCCTCGGCAACGGCGGCTCCACCGCCTTCTGGGACATCGCGACCCACGGTCTGATCGAGAACAAGTCGCAGCACCTGTCCTTCGGCGAGTTCTCGTCCAAATTCGCCAAGGCGGCCAAACTCGCGCCGTGGCTGGCCGAGCCGACGATCGTCGCCTCCGACCCGGGCACCCACCCGGAGCCGGTCGCCGAGGCCGGCGTCGACGTCTACGCCCTGACCCACAACGAGACCTCCACCGGTGTCGCCGCGCCGATCCGCCGGGTCGCCGGCGCCGACGAGGGCGCGCTGGTCCTGGTGGACGCCACCTCCGGCGCGGGCGGCCTGCCCGTCGACATCTCCCAGTCGGACGTCTACTACTTCGCCCCGCAGAAGTCCTTCGCCGCCGACGGCGGCCTGTGGATCGGGATCTTCTCGCCCGCAGCGCTGGAGCGCGCCGCCCGTGTCCATGCCTCCGGGCGGCACGTACCCGAGTTCTTCAGCCTGCCGACCGCCATCGACAACTCGGTCAAGAACCAGACGTACAACACCCCGGCGCTGGCCACCCTCTTCCTCCTCAACGAGCAGCTGAAGTGGCTCAACGGGCAGGGCGGGCTGGACTTCGCGACCGGCAGGACCGCCGCGTCGGCGCGGGCCCTGTACGGCTGGGCCGAGGCCTCCAAGTACGCCGAGCCGTTCGTGGCCGACCCGGCACAGCGCTCCCAGGTCATCGGCACCATCGACTTCGCGGACGAGGTCGACGCCGCCGCGGTCGCCAAGGCGCTGCGCGCCAACGGGATCGTGGACACCGAGCCGTACCGCAAACTGGGACGCAACCAGCTCCGGGTAGCGATGTTCCCGGCGATCGACCCGGCGGACGTCCAGGCACTGACGGCCTGCGTCGACTATGTGATCGAACAGCTCTGACCCATCGGATACGGCACGGGCCCGGCGGAGAGTCTCCCGCCGGGCCCTGCCCCTTTTTTTTGGGGCTCGGTTCGCCTCCGGGGCGCTTCAGCCGTGTTCTTCAGTCGACCGTGCTCGACCGCTCGTTCCTCGCGGCCTGCGCGCGCTCTCCTTCCAGACCACGACGCGCCCCTTCGGCTCACTCGCCATCCCCCGCCGAAGGGTTACTTGCTCAGCTTCTGGAAGCGGCGCACCGCCAGCGGCAGGAAGATCGCGGTCAGGGCGACCGGCCAGGCCACCGCCATCAGGAGCGCGTTCTCCTGGATCCAGCTGCCGTCACTGGCGACCGGGTTGCCGAACAGCTCACGGGTCGCCCCGGCCGTGGACGAGATCGGGTTCCAGGCCGCGACCGTGCCCAGCCAGCCCGGCATCGACGAGGTGGGGACGAAGATGCTGGAGACCATCGTGAGCGGGAAGGCCACCGCGTAGAGACCACTGGCCGCCTCCTGGTTGGGGACGAGCAGCCCGACCCAGACCCCGATCCAGATCAGGGCGAACCGCAACAGCACCAGCAGGCCGAACGCGCCCGCGGTGGCGAGCAGACCGCCGTCCGAGCGCCAGCCGATGACCAGGGCCGTCAGGGCGAGGATGGTCAGTTCGGCCGCCGCGACGATGATGTCCGTGACACCCCGCCCGGAGACCACGGCGGACGGCGCCATCGGCATCGAGCGGAACCGGTCGACGACGCCCTTCTGGGTGTCCGCGACGACGGTGATGGCGGTGTTCATGAAGCCGAAGGCCATCGTCATCACGAACATGCCGGGCATCAGGTAGTCGCGGTAGTCACCGCCGGGGGACTTCATCGCCCCGCCGAACACATAGGCGTACAGCAGGACGGAGAGGATCGGGAAGCCCAGCTGCCAGACGATGTTGATCGGCTGGCGCTGGTAGTGGGTCAGCCCGCGGCGGACCACGTTCCAGCAGTCCATGACGGCCCAGTAGAGGAGCCGCTCACGGCCGTCGCCGTGCACGGTCAGATCGACACCGCCGATGACAGCCCGCGCCGGGGCGCTCGTGTTCGTGTTCTCGCTGATGTCCTTCACGGCGGTGTCGCTCATGCCGCCACCTCCGCCTTCCGGCCGGTCCGCTGGTCGGTCTGCTGATCGGTCTGCTGATCGGTCCGGGGCCCGGACTGCTCGTCGGCGTCCGTGCGGTGGCCGGTGAGGCGCAGGAAGACATCGTCGAGGCTGGGCCTGCGCAGGCCGATGTCCTCCACGGTCACGCCCTGGTCCTGAAGGGTGCGGGCCACCTCGGTGAGGGCCGCCACCCGGTCGCTGACGGCCGCGTGGACCCGCAGTTCCTCCTCGGCCGCCTGCGGGGCGCCGGACGCGACCCGGGCGACCGCCGAGACGGCGGCGTGCAGATCCGCCCGGTCGGCGACGACGACCTCGATCCGGTCGCCGCCGACGGTGTTCTTCAGCCCGTCGGGGGTGTCGTCGGCGATCGCCCGGCCGCTGTCGACGACCGTGATCCGGGCGGCGAGCTTGTCGGCCTCCTCCAGATACTGGGTGGTCAGCAGGACGGTGGTGCCCTCGGCGACCAGCGCCCTGACCGCCTGCCACACCTCGCCCCGGCCGCGCGGGTCGAGTCCCGTCGTCGGCTCGTCGAGGAAGAGCACCTCCGGCCGCAGGATCATCGAGGCCGCGAGGTCGAGCCTGCGGCGCATACCACCGCTGTACGTCCCCGCGCCCTTGTCCGCCGCCGCGGTGAGGTCGAACTGCTCCAGCAGCTCGGCCGCCCGCAGCGCCGCCCTGCGCCCGCCGAGATGGAAGAGCCGGCCGAACATCTCCAGGTTCTGGCGGCCGGTCATCACCTCGTCCACGGCCGCGTACTGGCCGGTCAGCCCGATCCTGCGGCGCACCCCGCGCGGGTCGCGGACCACATCGACCCCGGCGACCTCGGCCCGCCCCGAGTCGAACTTCAACAGGGTCGCCAGGACCCGGACCGCGGTGGTCTTCCCGGCGCCGTTGGGGCCGAGCACCCCGTGGACCGTGCCCCTGCGGACATTCAGATCGAGACCGTCGAGGGCCTTCTTCTCGCCGTACCTCTTGTGGATGGATTCCGCCCGGACCGCGTACTCACCGGACCCGCCGTACTCACCGCGCGCGTTCACGCTCACGCTCTCGTCTCCTCCGTTGCCGTGGCCGCGACCGTCACGGGACGGGTCCCCGAGCCCTCAGGGCCCTCGCCCCATCGCAACCGCGTACAGTGTACCCGAAACCAGGTACGGCGTACCCAATTTAAATTTCCGCGGAGGTCCGCACGGTTCCGGACGCCCACGGCACGGGTTCCGGGCAGATCCCGGACGGGCCGGGAATCGAGGGCGCATACGGGTTGCACACCGGTCGGAACAGGAGGAATAAGGTGAAGGGCATGACGACCGAGACTGCCGGCAGCGGGGACATCGCCCGCACCCTGGAACTCATGTGGGGAACCGGGGAGCGGCCCACCCGGGGCCCCAAGCCGGGGCTGACGCTCGACGCGATCGTGACCAAGGCCATCGAGGTCGCCGACGCCGAGGGCCTCGCCGCGGTCTCCATGCGCCGGCTCGCGACCGAGCTGGGCACCGGGACGATGTCCCTCTACCGGTACGTCCCCGGCAAGGCCGAGCTGCTCGATCTGATGCTGGACGAGGTGAGCGGCTCGGAGGACTGGGACAGGCCCGAGGACGGCGCGACCCCGGACTGGCGCGAGACCATCGCGGAGATGGCCCGGGGCTATCTGGACCTGTATCTGGAGCACCCCTGGCTGCTCAAGATCAACCAGGCGCGTACGGTCCTGGGCCCCAGCACGATCCGGAGCCTGGACCTGGCGCTCTTCACCCTCCGGGGCCTGCGGCTTTCCGACCCCGAGAAGATCTCGGTCATCATCTCCGTCCAGAGCCTGGCCACCGGAGTCGCCCGGATGGCGGCCGACGCGGAGGAGGCGGTCGAGGCGACCGGCCTGAGCCACGAGGACTTCTGGGGCGCGCAGGAGCCCTTCCTGCACTCCGCGATGGAGAGCGGCGACTATCCGCTGGTGGCGGCGCTCTCCGAGGAGACGTTCAAGGCGGAGTTCGACCACCTCGCCTTCGGGGTGGGGCAGTTCGTCGCGGGTCTCGACGCGCTGCTGCGGGAGCGGGAGGCGTCGGGATGGACGTACGTCCCGCCGGAGGAGAAGGTCTTCACCGAGACCGGACCCTGAGCCGTGCCCGTCAGGCGGGGCGGATGAAGCAGTACAGCCGGTCGACCTCCGTCAGGCCCGCCCGGTCGTAGAGCCGGTTCGCGGCCGTACGGTCGTCCTCCGGCGGCACCGGCGGCGGCATGGCCGGATCGTCGTCCACGTACAGCACCACCTCCCGGGCGCCGCACTCCGCCAGCACGTCCAGCGCCGAGCCCAGCAGCCGCAGGCCGAGCCCCCGGCGGCGGGCCGCCGGCGCCACCCCGATCCACCACACCGCGCCCAGGCCGTCGTGTGCGGTCTCCACCAGCGCCTCGGCGACCGTCCGCCCGCCCTCCACGATCTCCAGCCGCCGCTGGGCGCCGCCGCACTCCACGACCGTGACGTCCGCCGCGCGCGGCAGCCCCGGCAGCCCCCGCAGCCCCGCCGGTCCCGGCAGGAGCAGCGGCAGTTCGGCGTGGAGGAACCGCCACTCGTCGCGGGCGGTGAACCCGGCGTCCTCCAGCACCCGGCGGGGCACCGGCCGATGGCGTACCGGCAGGGCCTCCAGGCCGTAGTTGAGGGCCGAGGAGATCTCGAACGCGCAGACCGTACGCGGCCCGTCCGCCTCCAGCGCGCCCAGCGCGTGCTCCACCAGGGCCGCCAGCAGGGCGTACCGGTCGTCCGCGCAGTGCAGCCAGAGGATGAAGCCCGCACCGTCACCGGGGCGTACCGCGTACGAGACGACGCCCGCGACCGTGCCGGACGGATTGCACAGGACGTCCGTCGCCGGGGGCGCCAGCTCCTCCCACCACTCCCCGTTCTGCGGCGACCGCCCGGCCAGCGCCTCGCGCAGCATCGCCGGTACCGCCACCGGCTGGCCCGGCATCCGATCCGCGTTCACCAGGGCGAGTACGGCGCCCTCGTCACCGTCCCCGTACGGCCGCAGCCCCCAGCCCGCGCCCAGTGTCGTCGTCGCCACCCGGCCACTCGCCCCCGTCGTCCCGTCCGCCCCCGATCCCCTCAGCCTGACGGGCGGACCGGCGGTATGCCACCGGGTTTACGGGCCGGGCGGCAGCGGCGGCGCGTACGGGAATCAGCTGCGCCGCCTGAACAGCCGCTTGAAGCCGAGCAGGAGGACGAGCGCGCCCGCGCCGAGCAGAACGGCGGTGGTGATATCGACCGAGGACCCGTCATCGGAGCCGCCGGAGCCGTCGGCGCTCTCGCCGGAGGCCGTACCGCCGCCCTTCGACGATCCGCTCCCGGACCGCGCGCCCTTGCCCGCGTCCTCGACGGTGACCCGCTCCACCTCGGCGCCCTGCCCCTCCGAACCGAACATCAGGGCCGTGCCGTCGGCGGTGTACGACACCCCCTCCGACTGGCGCTGGATGGGCGCCTTGACCCGGTCGTCGGAGCCCAGCCGCCCCTCCGGCTTCCACTCGTAGCCCCGGGCGGAGAGATAGGTCCGCAGCACGAGCCGGGTGCCGTCGGGCGAGAACGCGCCGTCCGTCACCCACGGCAGATCCTTCTCGATCCGCCGGAAGATATTGGTCCCGGACGTGCTCAGCTTCTTCGGGCCCTCGTAGAGCCCGCTGCCGTCCTGGCTCTTGGACGCGATGTACACCCGCCCGGTCTTCGGATGCACCATCAGCGCCTCCGCGTCGCGCGCCCCGTCCGCGTACCGGACCGTGTACTGCGCCGCCCGTACGGTGGCGTCGCGCAACTCGGCGGGCTCCGGGAAGGCGTAGACCCAGACGTGCTTCCAGGTGCCGTTGAGGTTGTCCCCGATATCGCCGACGTACACCCGGCCGTCGGGCCCCACGGAGACCGCCTCCATGTCGCGGGGCTTGCCGACGCCCGTCATGGTGATCGTCGCCACGGTCTCGCCGGTCCGCGAGTCGACGGCGAATACCCTCGGCTCGTCCTGGTCGTTGTGGGTCCAGTAGATCCCCGGGTGCTTCCGGCTCGCCGCCAGACCGCTGGACTCCGTGATGCGGTCGTCCTGGAACGAGAACGTCGAGTCGGGCCCGTCCGCGGCGGCCGGGGCGGCGGCCGTGAGCGCGAGCACGGGAAGCGACACGGCGACGACGAACGCGGAGGCGTACGGGAGGGGGCGCATGCGCCAAGCCTGCCATCTCCGGCGTAAAGCTCCGGTGATCCACCGGGAACCCCTCATCACCCGTGCGAGGGCTCCCACACCGCGTGGTCGTGGGCGAAGTGGACCCGGCGGGGCGCGAGCCCGGTGATCCGGCCGATCCAGGGCCGGTACGGCGGCAGCGGCGCCGCCACCCCGTCGGCGGCGGCCCGCGCCGCGAGGACGGCGGCCGTGTACTCGGACGCGAAGTCGTACGCCTGCCCGGCCAGCAGGACCGGGCCGCCGGGCCCCGTCTCCACCAGCAGCGACTGATGCCCCTCGGTATGGCCGGGCGTCGGCAGCACCCGGACACCCGGCCACAGCACGCGCTCGCCGTCGATCTCCTCGTACACCGCGCCGGGGAAGCCGACCAGCGCGTCGATCGTGTACCCGCCCGCGCGGGCGGCGGCGAGTTCGGCGCGCTGGACGACGATCGGCACCCCGGGGAAGAGGGGGTTGCCGCCGCAGTGGTCGAAGTGGAGATGGCAGTTGACGACCAGGTCGATCTCGCCGGTACGGACCCCGACGGCGGCCAGCGCCCCGGTGAGGGAGCGCCGCCGGGGCCGGTAGCGGGCGTCCGCCTCCGGGGCGCCCGCGCCGATCCCCGTATCGAAGAGCAGCAGCCCGTCCGGGTGACGTACGAGATACGCCACCGCCGGTTCGACCCGGGGGTACGGCAGCCCCGCCTCGTCGGCCGGGCGGACGAAGTACCCCAGGTCGAGCGGTACGACAACGGCACCACCCCCACCGCCGTCCCCGTGGTGTTCGTCACCTCGCGGCACAGCCCTGACCTCGGACATCATGACCCCCATGCGTTTTCTGTTCGTCGGCGATTCCATGACCATCGGACGTGCCGGCGACTACACCTGGCGCTACCGGATGTGGCAACACCTGACCGCCTACCCCGAGACCGGCACCGGTGGTCATGTCGTCGTCGGCCCCCGCGACGGCTTGTACGACCCGGTGGCCGACGCGCCCGTCTCCACCGCCTACGCCGACCCCGCGTTCCCGCCCGCCGCGCGCCGCCATCTCGCGGGCTGGGGCGAGGGCTGGATCCATCTGGCCCCGGTCGTCGGCGAGACGGTCGCCGTCCACCGCCCCGATGTGCTGCTGGTCTCCCTCGGCCTGATCGACCTCGGCTTCTACACCGACCCCGACCAGACCATCGCCAACGTCCACCGCTTCGTCGCCGGGGCGCGGGCGGCGTCGCCGCGGATCCGGCTGGTGCTGCTCCCGGTCGTCCCGAACGTCCGGGCCCGTACGGACGCCCCGTTCGCCGCCGCGTGCGAGCGCTTCAACGAACTGCTCGCGAAGACCGTCGCCGACCTCGACTCACCCGCGTCCCCGGTCCTGCTTGCGTCCCCGCCGCCCGGCTACGACCTGGACACCGACACCTACGACGGCACCCACCCGGGCCCGACGGGCGAGCACCGGATCGCGGCGGCCTTCGCGACGGCGCTGCACCAGGCGTGGGGCGTCGGCGGGCCCTACCGGGGCCACCACCGGGGCCACTGAGGAAACGGACCACCGCATAAGAGCGATAAGTGCCGGAGGCCGCTCACGGCCCCTGGAACGTTCGCGCGTACACCACCCGGTCCAGCCGGTAGTACTCCGCGATACAGGCCGCGGGCCACACCCGTCGGCCGTCCCTGGCGAATGGTTCCAGCATGCGGGAGACACGGGTCGGGGTATACGGCATGACCGTCTCGCCCCGGGCCGCGCCCGCCCGCAGATACGCGTCCTGGCGGTCCCAGCGCTCCGCCCGTACCCGCATGTCGTGGCCGAGGCCGGCCAGATCGGCGCCGAGCGCACCGACGGTCACCGCGCACACGGCGGCGGCGACGGCAGCGCCCGCCCGGAAGCCCCGGGCCTGGGTCCTGGGCCGGGTCCTGGGCCGGGTCCGGGCCCATCGGCCCAGGAACGCCCCGGCGGCGACCAGCAGGAACACCCACAACAGCAGATAGTCGTTCCAGGTGCGCTCGGTGGTGACGACAGCGGCGCCGAAGACGGGGTACGTGATCACCGTGCAGAGGTAGCCGGCGACGAGGAACACCCCGGCGCCCGCCGCCAGGACGGCCCACGGGCGCACCGGGCGGAACACCTCCGGCGCCCCCTCGGCACGCCGGGCCGACAGCCCGAGCAGCACGCCCACGGCGACCGCGCCCAGATACGGCCAGGTCGTCAGCACGGTCCCCAGGATCTCCGCGAAACCGCGCGCCGAACCGAGCAGCGACTCGGGGGCCAGCATCGACACGCTCTCGGCGTCGTACCGGCCGCGGCGGTTGCGGGAGCCGGGCGAGGTCACCAGGATCAGCGTCCCGGCGGCGACACCGCCCGCGCCCGCCAGCGCCCAGCGCCGCACCGGGCGGCGGTGGGGCTGTGTGAACAGCCGTCCGGCGCCCAGGAAGACGGCGGCCAGGACGACGAGCGCGACGACCGAGGTCTCCTCGGAGAGGGTGCCGGTGAAGACGCCCGCGATCCCGGCGACGGCGAGCGCCGCGATCCGGCCGCGGCGGGTCCCGGCCCGCAGCAGCGGTACGGCGGCCCCGGCCGCGAGGACCGGGGCGAGGGTGTGCGAGACGGAGGCGGCGGGCCAGTAGAACGTCTTGTACGTGTTCGGGGTCGCGAACAGGAAGACCGCGGCGGCCGTCGCGGCGACGAGCAGCGGCAGCCCGCGCGGGACCAGGAGCCCGGCGCGGCGTACGAAGGCGGCGACCAGCGCCCACAGCAGGAGCAGGGTCACCGTGCCGCTGACGGGCCCGTACCACTGGTGTCCCGCGACGGGGAACTCCGCGTAGGCGCCGACGAGTACGCCGTTGGCGACGCGGCCGTTGTCGACGGCCCAGAACGTGTGGACCAGGCCCCCCATGCCGTCCTCGCGGACCTGTGGGAGGAAGCACCACTCGTCGGCGGACGGCCGGACATGGCGGCCGAACCAGAAGGCGAGGGCGAGCAGCCCGAGGGGCACGGCGGCGAGGGCGAGGGGCCACCGGGCGCCGGTCCCGGCCGGGACGGCCCCTTCGGTGGTCCGCGCGGCCGGGGCGGGCAGTTCGGTACGGGTGGCCACCGCTCAGCCCCGGCTCTCGCGCGGCCCCGGCGCGGCCAGGGCGCGGGGCTCGGGGGTCGCGGCGGTCTGATGGGTCTGATCGGTCTCCCGGATCACGTAATGCGGCCTGCGTTTGGCCTCGTGGTAGATCCGGCCGACGTATTCGCCGATCACCCCGAGGGTGGCGATCTGGATGCCGCCGAGCCCGACCATGACGGCGATCAGGGTGGCGTACCCCGGGGTCTCTACGCCGCTGACCAGGACCCCGGCGACGATCCACAGGGCGTAGCCGAGTGCGGAGAGCACCAGCCACAGACCGGTGTGGATCGCGAGCCGCAGGGGGCGGCTGTTGAAGGAGATGAGCCCGTCGATGCCGTAGTTGAGGAGCCGCCGTCCGCCCCACTTGGAGGTCCCGGCCGCGCGCTGGACGTTCTCGTAGGTGAAGGTGACGGTGTCGAAGCCGATCCAGGAGAACAGGCCTTTGGAGAAGCGATTGTTCTCGGGCAGGGTCAGCAGCGCGTCGACGGCGCGGCGGGACAGCAGCCGGAAGTCGCCGGCGCCGTCCACGACCTCGACATCCATGGCGCGGCGCACGAGCCGGTAGTAGAGCCTGCTGAGCCGGGTACGGAGCGGCGCGTCGCCGCTGCGGTCGCGCCGGGCGACGACCTGGTCGTAGCCGTGCCCGTACAACGTCAGTATCCGCGGCACGAGTTCGGGCGGGTGCTGGAGGTCGGCGTCCATGAGGACGACGGCCTCGCCCCGGGCCATCCGCAGCCCGGCGAGCATCGCGGACTCCTTGCCGAAATTGCGGCTGAAGGAGGTGTAGCGGGCCCGGGGGTCGCCGTCGGAGAGCCGTCTGAGCCGGTCGCGGGTGCCGTCGGTACTGCCGTCGTCGACGTAGCAGATCTCGTACTCCTCGCGGGCGGCCGGGCCGCCGTCGGCGACGAGGGCCGCGTCGAGGGTGGCGACGAGCGTGGTGTGGAAGGTCTCGATCACCTCGTTCTCGTTGAAACACGGAACGACGATGGAGATCTTGGGCATGGGAGAACGGCTTCCCTCGTGGGTTTCCCTCGTGGGCTTTCCGGCGGCCGGAGCGTTTCAGCGGTGACGCGCCCCGCCCCGTCCGGCTGTGACGTCGGCCACAGGCATGCGTACGGGCGCCCAGGATCGCGATATCCGCCCTTTTCCGTCAACCGGGGACCACTCGTACGAGGCAATGCGGGGCGGAACGGGGTACCGGGACGGCCCCGGGGCCGATCACGCGGTACGCCCTCTTGCTTCGAACCCGCTCCGGCTGTCTATGAATAGGCCCATGGAGTACACGCAGCTGGGACGCACCGGACTGAAGGTCGGCAGGATCGTCCTCGGGACGATGAACTTCGGGCCCTACACCTCGGAGACCGACAGCCACGCGATCATGGACACCGCGCTCGGCGCGGGCGTCAACTTCTTCGACACGGCCAACACCTACGGCGGGCCGGGACAGCGCGGCCTGACCGAGACGATCATCGGCAAGTGGCTCGCGAAGGGCGGCGGGCGACGCGACAGGATCGTCCTCGCGACCAAGGTGTACGGAGCCGTGCACAACGAGGACGGCCCGGTCTGGCCCAACCACGACAAGCTCTCCGCGTACGGCATCCGCCGCGCGGTCGAGGCCAGCCTGAAGCGCCTCGGCACCGACCACATCGACCTCTACCAGTTCCACCACATCGACCGGGCCACCCCCGTCGACGAGATCTGGCAGGCCGTCGACACCCTGGTCCAGCAGGGCAAGATCCTCTACGCGGGCTGCTCCAACTTCCCCGGCTGGAAGATCGCCCAGATGAACGAGGAGGCCCGCCGCCGCGGCTCGTACGGCCTGGTGAGCGAGCAGTGCCTCTACAACCTCTTCGAACGCCGCTCGGAGCTGGAGGTGATCCCGGCGGCCCGGGAGTACGGCCTCGGCGTCCTCCCCTGGTCCCCGCTCCACGGCGGTCTCCTCGGCGGCGTCCTCCGCAAGGAACGCGAAGGCGGCGCGACGGCCCGCTTCACCGGCCTGGGCTCGACCCTGCTCGCGGAACCGGGTGTCCGCGACCGCGTCACGGCCTACGAGGACCTCCTGGACAAACACGGCCTCGCCCCGGGCGAGGTCGCCCTCGCCTGGCTCCTGACCCGCCCCGGCGTCACCGCCCCGATCGTGGGCCCGCGCACGGCCGACCAACTGGCGGGCGCGCTGCGGGCGGCGGACCTGACACTGGACGACGAGCTGCTGACGGCACTGGACGAGATCTTCCCGCCGGTGGGCGGAGCACCGGAGGCTTACGCCTGGTAGGCGGCGGTGCCGGGTGCCGTACGGGGCTTCGTCCGCGTACGGCACCCGCGCATTCGGCTATCCGAGGACGGACGCCACCGCGATGATCACGAACATCAGTACGAGCGCCCCGGCCATGATCTGGTTCCTGGTCTTGGTCTTCACCCCACGAGACTAACCCGCGCCGTCACCGGACCCGGCGGCGCCCAGGCTCCACGTGGCGAGGGTCTCGTACCAGGAGTCCTCGCCCCCGCTCGGCGGGTGGCTGCGGATGAGGGCGAAGTCCGTCACCTGCCAGGCGGTGCCGGTGAAGACGTCCAGCCCGGCCGCGTACTCGCCGAGCCCGGCCGCCGGGGCCGCCCCGGGGCCGCGTCCGCGGCGGGTCCTGGCGAGGGTGAGATGCGGGGTGAACCGGAACGGCTCCTCGACCGCGACCCCGGCCCGCCGCGCCCCCGCGTGCACCCGCTCGGCGAGCCGCCGCATGGCCGCGAGGTCCTCACCGCTCCCGGCGGCCCCGGCCCACAGCACGCCCTGCCCGAAGTGCCCGCCGCCGCGTATCCCGATCCGGAACGGCACACTGCGCCGGGCGCCGCGCCCGAAGCGTTCGGTCAGCTCGGGTACGAGCCCCTCGTCCACCTCACCGAGGAAGGAGAGGGTGTAGTGCCACCCGGCCGGACGGGTCCACCGCAGCGCGTCGGCCCCGGGCACCTCCGCGCGCAGCCGCGCCACGGCCGCCGACAGCTCTTCGAGCTGAAGGCCCGGCGGGACGACGGCCGTGAAGAGTCTCATGGGCCCGAGTATCGCGGGAACGTCGTCCGTCCGGTGCGCCCGGCGCCTAGGTCGTCTCTTTCGGATCTTGCCGGGCTCGCGTGCCCTGGCACCGCGCCTCGCCGCGTTGTCGTCAATCGTCGATGCTCCGCATGGACTCATTCCTCCGCCTTGCGATCCACGGCACCAGACCCCGCTCCCTGATCCGGCCTGATCCGAAAGAAACTCCCTAGCCCGCGCGGGCCGGGCTCTCCGCGGTGACCCCCCGGCGGCCGTCCTTCCGGCGGGGGACCAGGGTCAGGTGGCGGCGCCCGCGGCGCAGGTCGAGCTTGAGGCGGACGCCCGCCGCGCGGGTGAGCATCAGGCCCACCCCGATCGCGGCCAGCAGGGAGACCGCGCCGCCCGCGGCGAAGCCGACGCGGGGGCCGTAGGCGTCGGTGATCCAGCCGACGATCGGCGCGCCCACCGGCGTACCGCCGACGAACACCATCATGAAGAGGCTCATCACCCGGCCCCGTACGGCCGGATCGGTGGCCATCTGAATGCTGGAGTTGGCGGTCACATTGACCGTGAGGCCGAACATCCCGATGGGCACCAGCAGGGCCGCGAACAGCCAGAACGAGGGGGCGAACGCGGCGACGACTTCCAGGGCGCCGAAGAGGACCGCGGCGCCCACGAGTATGGAGAGCTTCGAAGTGCCGCGCCGGGCGGCCAGCAGCGCGCCGACCAGGGAGCCGACGGCCATCAGGGTGTTGAGCAGGCCGTAGGTCTCGGCGCCGGACTCGTACACGTCGTGGACGAAGGCGGTGAGCCAGATCGGGAAGTTGAAGCCAAAGGTGCCGATGAAGCCGACGAGGACTATCGGCCAGATCAGTTCGGGGTGGGCCGAGACATAGCGCAGGCCCTCCCGCAACTGCCCCTTGGCGCGCGGGGCGCGGTGCGAAGGATGCAGCTCGGAGGTGCGCATCAACAGCAGGCTCGCGATGGTGGCGAGGAAGGACAGGCCGTTGAAGAGGAAGGCGTAGCCGGTGCCGACGGCGGTGATCAGCACACCGGCGACGGCGGGGCCGACGAGCCGGGCGGACTGGAAGTTGGCGCCGTTGAGGCTGACGGCGTTGGCGAGCTGGTCCGGGCCGACCATCTCGTTGACGAAGGTCTGCCGGGCCGGGTTGTCGACGACGGTGACGAGGCCGAGCAGGAACGCGGTCAGATAGACGTGCCAGACCTGGACCTGTCCGGTGAGGGTGAGGACGGCGAGCGCGAGACCGGTGACGGCCATCGCGGACTGGGTGAAGATCAGCAGGGCCCGCTTGGGGAGCCGGTCGGCGAGCACACCGCCGTACAGGCCGAACAGCAGCATCGGCAGAAACTGGAGCGCGACGGTGATACCGACCGCCGACGCGGACCCGGTGAGGGTGAGCACCAGCCAGTCCTGGGCGATGCGCTGCATCCATGTACCGGTGTTGGAGACGACCTGCCCCATCGCGTAGAGCCGGTAGTTCCGGATCTTCAACGAGCTGAACATCGTGGTGGGAGAGGGTGCGGGTGCGGAGTCTGCTCCGGGTCCCGTACGCAAAGTCGGTTCGCCTCCTCGGCATCGGTTACAGGTGGGCGAGCTTCTCCAGGACGGGGGCGGCGGCGCGCAGCTTCTCCCACTCGTCTTCGTCGAGACCGTCGGCGAGATCGGCCAGCCAGACGTTCCGCTTGCGGCGGCTCTCCTCGAGCATGGCCTCGGCCCGCTCGGTCTGGCTGACGACCTTCTGCCTGCGGTCGTCGGGGTGCGGCTCCAGCCGGACCAGTCCCTTCGCCTCCAGCAACGCCACGATCCGGGTCATCGACGGCGGCTGTACGTGCTCCCGCCGCGCCAGCTCCCCGGGGGTGGCCGAACCGCACCGGGCGAGGGTGCCGAGCACCGACATCTCGGTAGGGCTCAGCGACTCGTCGACTCGCTGGTGCTTGAGCCGGCGGCCCAGCCGCATCACGGCCGAGCGCAGCGCGTTCACCGCGGCCTGGTCGGCGTCTCCGCCGTGGCTGCCGCCGGTGTCGCCATGGGACAGGTCTGACATGTTCGTTAGCATAACTCATTACCCTGTCTAAATACCAGTCGGGGGCGGACCCCCTTCCCCGACCCGCATTCCGCCGCGTCACGCAACCCCGCATCACCCGTATGGGTGATCCCGGCGGGAAAATTCACCCGCCCGGCGCAGGCCCGGCGCGACCCTGACGGCATGAATTCGACTGTCCTCAGCCTCCGCATAGACGCCGACCTGCTGGAACGCGTCCGGGGCCATGCGGCCAAGCGCGGCATGAGCGTCCAGGACTATGTGGTCCGCACCCTGATCCGCGACGACTTCGACGAACGCTTCGAGGCGGCGGTGGAGGAGACGGACGAGTTCTACGGCCGCGCCTGACCACCCGCGCGCCTGACCACCCGCGCCGCGGCCCACCGGGCCCGGGCCCGTCGCCGCGGGCCGGTCCTTCGCCCGCACACGGCGAAGGGCCGGCCCGGAGGTGGTCCGGGGCCGGCCCTTCAAAAGGGGCGGGTCAGCGGGGAGGGGTCGTCACTTGGCCAGGCCGAGTGCGGGCATCGCGTAGTAGAAGACGAAGACCGCCGAGACCACGTACATCGCGACCGGGACCTCCCGGCCGCGGCCCGACGCCAGGCGCAGGACGCTGAAGGCGATGAAGCCGATGCCGATGCCGTTGGTGATGGAGTAGGTGAAGGGCATCATCACCATCGCCAGGAACGCGGGGACCGAGACGGTGAAGTCGCTCCAGTCGATGTCCCGGATCGAGCCCGCCAGGATCAGGAAGCCGACCGCCAGCAGGGCGGGGGTGGCCGCCTGGGAGGGGACCATCGTCGCCAGCGGGGTGAAGAACAGCGCCAGGGTGAAGAGACTGCCGGTCACCACCGACGCCAGGCCCGTACGGGCGCCCTCGCCGACGCCCGCCGTGGACTCGACGAAGCAGGTCGTCGCGGACGACGACGTCGCGCCGCCGGCCGCGACCGCGATGCCGTCGACGAAGAGGACCTTATTGATACCCGGCAGATTGCCGTCCTTGTCGAGCAGCTTCGCCTCGTCGCCGACGCCGAGGATCGTGCCCATCGCGTCGAAGAAGCAGGACAGCAGCACCGTGAAGACGAACAGCGTGCCCGTGAGCAGGCCGACCTTCTCGAAGCCGCCGAACAGGCTGACCTCGCCCACCAGGCCGAAGTCGGGGGTCGCGACCGGGCTGCCCGGCCACTTCGGGGTGGTCAGGCCCCAGCTCGGGACCTTCGCCACCGCCTCGATGATCATCGCGACGATCGTCATCACCACGATCGACAGCAGGATCGCGCCCGGCACCTTGCGGATGATCAGCACCAGGGTCAGCAGCGCGCCCAGCACGAAGACCAGGACCGGCCAGCCGTCGAGGTGACCGCCGCTGCCCAGGGTCAGCGGGACGGTCGTACCCGCGACGTCCGGGATCCGGGAGACGAAGCCCGCGTCCACCAGGCCGATCAGCATGATGAACAGACCGATACCGATCGCGATGCCCTTGCGCAGGCTGCGCGGCACCGCGCTCATCACCCGTTCCCGCAGCCCGGTCGCGACCAGCAGCATCACCACGAAACCGGCGAGCACCACCATGCCCATCGCGTCCGCCCACGACATCTTGGGCGCGAGCTGGAGGGCGACGACCGTGTTCACGCCCAGACCCGCCGCGAGCGCGATCGGCACATTGCCGATCACCCCCATGAGAAGGGTGGAGAAGGCCGCGGTCAGCACGGTGGCGGTGACCAGCTGGCCGCCCTCCAGCTGATGGCCGTACATGTCCTTCGCGCTGCCCAGGATGATCGGGTTCAGCACGATGATGTACGCCATCGCGAAGAAGGTGGCGAGCCCGCCGCGGACCTCGCGCGCGACGGTCGAACCGCGCGCCGAGATCTGGAAGTACCGGTCGAGTCCGCCGCCGGCCTCCTTCGACGGAGGCTCGGGAGTCCCGGGGGCAGCGGCAGGGGCCGAGGAGGTCATGCGGTCCTCATCAAGCGGAATCGGGGGAGTCGGGTTACGTCTGCCGTACATGGCCGCTCTTTGAACCTCTTTGGAGGTTCCTACATATAAAACCAGCCATGAGCAAACCGTTTCAGTATGAACATATAAGACCGGGAACGCCATCTCCGCGCGTAGATATCGGTTGACCGGGGCGGATGGGGCAGGCCGATCGGCGTGGGACCCGCGCCTACACTGATCCCATGGCGAAGTGGACTCCCCGGCACGAGGCACCCCCTCCCCTGGAGGGGCCCGTCGTCGCCACCATCACCGGCGGCACGATCATCTGGTTCGCCCTCTTCCTGGTGCAGATCCCCTTCTACGACTGGTTCGCCGACCGCGATCTGATGTGGTGGGTGTGGACCTGCCTGGCGGGCGGCGGGCTGGGTCTTATCGGTATCTGGTACGTGCGGGGGCGCGACGCGGCCCTGAAGCGAGCCGGGTCGCCTCCCGATGGGGAGAGCCCGGGCCCCGAGTAGCGGTTCGGCCCGGCGCCGCTCCACTCGGACGGGGGTATACGGCGCCGGAGGTCCGGGGGCGCGAGGGACCGCGCGATCAACCCCCTGCCGGGGCGCGGCCGGGCGCGGGGGCGCGGCACCTCGGCATGGACCGCCTCCCGACGGAGCCCGCGGCCGCGGCCGGAGCCGTAACGTACTGCGCATGACCCAGTCGGCCAGGATCGAACCGGACGACCGTGACCGCGACCGGCCCGGGGGTGACGCCCGGCGGCCCGCCATCGACGCGGGGGCCGAGCTGGACCCCGTACACCCCGTGCCACTGCCCGCGCCCGGCCATGTGCCCGCTCCGACCGGGGGGCTCACCTCCGACGAGGTCGCCGAGCGGGTCGCGCGCGGGGAGGTCAACGACGTACCCGTCCGGTCCTCCCGCTCCACCGCCGACATCATCCGCGGCAACGTCTTCACCCGCTTCAACGCGATCATCGGCGTCCTGTGGGCGATCATGCTGGTCGTCGCGCCGATCCAGGACAGCCTCTTCGGGTTCGTGATCATCGCCAACACCGGTATCGGCATCATCCAGGAGCTGCGCGCCAAGAAGACCCTCGACGGGCTCGCCGTCATCGGGGAGGCGAAGCCGACCGTACGCCGGGACGGGGAATCCGTGCGGGTCTCCACCTCCGCGATCGTCCTCGGGGACCTCGTGGAGCTGGGCCCGGGCGACAAGGTCGTCGTCGACGGCACCGTCGCCGAGGTCGACGGCCTCGAAATCGACGAGTCGCTGCTCACCGGCGAGGCGGACCCCGTACTCAAGCGCCCCGGCGACCCGGTGATGTCGGGCAGTTTCGTCGTCGCGGGCGGCGGCGCGTTCACCGCGACCAAGGTCGGCCGGGAGGCCTACGCGGCCCAGCTCGCCGAGGAGGCGTCCCGTTTCACCCTGGTCCACTCGGAGCTGCGCAGCGGTATCAGCACCATCCTCAAGTACGTCACCTGGATGATGGTCCCCACCGCGATCGGGCTGATCATCAGCCAGCTCGTGGTCAAGAACGCCGACCTCAAGGACTCCATCGCCCGGACCGTCGGCGGCATCGTGCCGATGATCCCCGAGGGCCTCGTCCTCCTCACCTCCGTCGCCTTCGCGATCGGTGTGATCCGGCTGGGCCGTCAGCAGTGCCTGGTGCAGGAGCTGCCCGCGATCGAAGGTCTGGCCCGGGTCGACGTCGTCTGTCTCGACAAGACCGGCACGCTCACCGAGGGCGGGATGGACGTCGCCGAGGTACGGCCCCTGGGCGGGGCGGATCCGGCGTACGTACAGAAGGTACTGGGCGCGGTCGGCGCGTCCGACCCCCGCCCCAACGCGTCCCTCACCGCCATCGCCGACGCCCACCCCGACGAGGCCGGATGGACGGTGACGGACACGCTGCCGTTCTCCTCCGCCCGCAAGTACAGCGGCGCGCGCTTCGACGAAGGTAACGAGGGCTCCGGCGCGGCGGCCTGGCTGCTGGGCGCACCCGATGTCCTGCTGCCGGCCGGCGACCCGGTACTCGCCGAGATCGACCACCTCAACGAGCGCGGCCTGCGCGTGCTGCTGCTCGCCCGCGCCGACTCCCTCCAGGACCCGGCCGGGGCCCGCCCCACCGCCCTCGTCGTCCTCGAACAGCGGCTGCGGCCCGACGCCGCCGCGACCCTCGCCTACTTCGCCGACCAGGACGTCGCCGCGAAGGTCATCTCCGGCGACAACGCGGTCTCCGTCGGCGCGGTCGCCGCCAAGCTGGGACTGCCCGGCGCCGACCGCCCCGGGAGCACCGTCGACGCCCGCACCCTGCCCACCGACCGGGACGCGATGGCGGCGGCGCTGGAGCAGGGCGCGGTCTTCGGCCGGGTCACCCCGCAGCAGAAGCGGGACATGGTCGGCGCGCTCCAGTCCCGGGGCCATACGGTCGCCATGACCGGCGACGGCGTCAACGACGTCCTCGCCCTCAAGGACGCGGACATCGGCGTCTCCATGGGCTCCGGCTCCGAGGCGACCCGCGCGGTCGCCCAGATCGTGCTCCTGAACAACAGCTTCGCCACCCTGCCGTCCGTCGTCGCCGAGGGCCGCCGGGTCATCGGCAACATCACCCGGGTCGCGACCCTCTTCCTCACCAAGACGGTCTACTCGGTCCTGCTGGCGATCCTCGTCGTCGTCAGCCAGGTCGAATACCCCTTCCTGCCCCGCCATCTGACCCTGCTGGCCACCCTGACCATCGGCGTCCCCGCGTTCTTCCTGGCCCTGGCACCCAACAAGGAACGCGCCCGGCCGCACTTCGTCCGGCGCGTGATGCGGTACGCGATCCCCTCCGGGGTCATCGCGGCGGCGGCCACCTTCACCGTCTACGCCCTGGCCCGCTCCCACTACAGCGGCCCGAATGCCCTCGACGCCGAGACCAGCGCCGCGACGCTGACCCTGTTCCTGGTGGCCCTGTGGGTGCTGGCGATCGTCGCCCGCCCCTATACCTGGTGGCGGATCGCCCTGGTCGCGACGATGGGGCTGGGGTTCCTGATCGTGCTGGTGGTGCCGTGGTTGCAGGAGTTCTTCGCGTTGAAGCTGGTGGGGACGGCCATGCCGTGGACGGCGGTCGGGGTCGCGGCCGCGGCGGGGCTCCTGCTGGAGGTGGCGTGGCGGGTGGTGGACCGCAGATTCCCGGCGTGACGGCCGGGGCGGTCAGACCCGCCCGGCCACCCGACGGTCCAGGTCCAGGTCGCCCCGGAGCAGCCGCAGGTCCTCGCCCCACTCGTCCAGCACCGGGCCGTGCCCCCACGCGCGGGCATGCGGCTCCAGCTCGTTGAAGAGCGTCCGTACGGCCGCCGGGGCGCCCTCGGCCGCCAGCACCCCGCCCAGCAGCGGCAGCAGCCGCTCCGGCGACCACTCGGGGCGGCTCAGCGGATGGCGCCTCAGCTCCCAGGCCAGGTACTTGTTGTAGGGCCTGACCCGGTTGTGGGCGGCGAAGAGGTACGTCAGGTAGTACGGCACCGCTTCGGCCGCGTCCAGACCGGCGGCGAGCGGCTGCCCGTCCCGGGCGCTCTTGAGGCAGCGGTAGGCACTGTTGAGGAACGCGTCGAGATACTCGGGCGCCAGCACCGCGCCCTCCTCGGCGCCGAGCGTCCCCTTCGCCGTGACGAGATCGCCGATCAGCCCGTCGGCGGTGTCCATCTCGACCTTGGCGTGCGTGAACGCGTACCGGTTCCACTCCGTGCCCGAGCCGGGCAGCGCGTGCTCCCGGAACTCGGTCAGCGGCAGCACCATCACATCCAGCCGGGCGTCCCGCCGGAGCAGCGCGGCCAGCGCGCCACCGCCGTGCGCGGCGTCCTCGGTGCCGTCAGCGACGACGAGGTAGACGTCGTAGTCCGAGTGCTCGGTCGCCAGCCCCTCCCGGGCCCGCGACCCCGTCAGAACGAGGCCGAGCACCCGGCGGTCCCTGCGGACCCGGTTCAGCAGCGTGGCGTACTCCTCGGCGGCGGCGGAGGCGATTGGAGTCACCGGACCACCCCACCACGCCGGGCCGTCCGTTCCAACCGTTTTCACCCCTCAAACACCCGAAGGATTCGCAGGATCGTCCCTGCCGGGCGCCTCCCGCTGTGGGGTAGCCGGGGCCCGGAGCGCCGTCCCCATGACCCTTTGCGTCGCGGGCACGGCCCGGTACGTGGCTTGTCGCGCAGTTCCTCGCGCCCCTAAGAGCACCTCCGGGCACGGCGGCCGCTGAAAGCATCTCCGGGGGCCACGCCTCTGAAAGGCCCTGGGCTGAGGGCTACATGTCCGTGTGCGTGGGGAGGGCGGATGCGGGGTTGCCCCCGCAGCCGTCGGCGGTACGCAGCGGTCAGCGCATCCGAGGCCCCGAGTTCCGCCGATGGCGAGGAGGTAACCCCGGAGTCGACCGACCGACCCGCGCCGCACAGGCAACCCGCAGGGTCCTGGAGCAACGACCAGCGGACAAGACACACCAAGGCCCCGCACCCCACCACCAACGGAGCAGGCCGGTTACCCCAAGGTGTCGAACCACCTGTCGCGGGCCAGTTCGGACGTCCGCGACGGGTCTTCCAGCAGCGCCGCGACCTCGAAGCGGCGGGGCCATTGGGACGCCGCCCAGGCCAGGCCCGCCGCGACGCCCTCGACCGTCGCCGCGTGGACGACCCCGTCAGGGGTGCGGCGCCAGTCGAGTTCCGTGCCGCCCGCGACGAGTTCCTCGTGCTCGACGTATGTCTCCGGGGTCGCCGGGCCCAGCAGGACCCGTACCGACTCCGGCACATCGTGCTCCTCGCCCTCCGTCGTCACCTCCGCCACGACCGTCTCGCTCAGCCGCCGTACGGACAGCAGCTCCGCCAGCTCGTCCGCCAGCTCGGGGCGTACCGGCAGCAGCGGCAGTCCGCCCGTGAGCGGGATCAGATCGGGTACGTCCGCCACCACCGCGTCCGCCGCGTCGACGACCCGTACCTCCCCGTCCACCACGGCCCGCAGCTCGTCCGGGAGCGTCACCTGCTCCGGGTCGAGCTCGGCGAGGGCCGTGTACAGGCCGTGCAGCTGCGCCGCGCCCACCGGCAGCTCCGGGTCGGCCAGCCGGGCCAGCAGCTCGGCCGCCCCGCCCGGCTCGTCGAGCAGCGCCGCGACCGAGGTACGTACCCCCAGCGCCCGCAGTACCAGCGCGTCGTCGAAGCCCGTCGCGTCCACGGCCTCGTACAACCCGGCCAGCAGCGGATCGCCGCCCGCGGCCCGCAGTCCGGCCGGGCGGCGGCCGTCGAGTACCGGGTGGTCGCGCAGCCACCACGCCGTGTAGGGCCGTACGGTCTCCGTCGTACCGTCCGGCAGGAGTACCCGTACCGGCTCGACCAGGGCGTCCCGCAGCGGCGGCCGGGCCAGCAGGGCCAGCGCCCGCGGCCAGGCGTCGTCGTCGACGAGATCGAGATCCCGTACGGCCACGATCTCCGTCGCCACCGGCGGCACCGGGCCCTCCGGCAGCCGGTCCAGTACGTCCTCGCACCATACGTCGACGGCGTCCAGCAGCCCCGCGTCGTCGGGCTCCGCCCAGTCGCCGTCGCGCGGCTCCAGCTCGTCCGGGTCGAGGACCACGTCCGTGGCCCTGACCAGGGTGAAGTCCGCGAGTACACCGCATGCCGCGAGGGGCCGCTCGCCCCATCGCCCGGCCAGTTCGGCGTCGCAGAACGCCAGCGCGTCCCGCCGCATCACCGCGGCGAACGACCCGCCCGGGAGCACCAGCTCACCGGCCGGCGCGAGTTCGCCGTCCTCGTCGGGGAGCGCGAGCGCGCCGAGCCACGGCTCGTCACCGGGCTCCAGATCGGCGTCCCGGACCAGGGCGAGCACGGTGTCCGCCAGCTCCTCCCCCTCCAGGGCGTCCGGATTGTCCTCGTCCCAGATCTCCCCGGCCTCCAGCGACCCGGCGACCGCCGCCCGCACCTGCGGGGTCGTCAGCACCGCACGCGGCGTCGCGGGCAGCGCGCCGAGCTTCTCCAGCAGGGGGTGGGCGGCGTCGGCGTGGGCGACCTTCAGCCCGAGGCGGGCCAGCCTGACGTGGTCGTCGCCCCCGGAGTCGCCCCGGGCGTCCTGCGGGGCGTCCGGCAGCGGGAGGAGGATCTGCCGGGGCCCGATCACCGTCCGGCCGTCCGCGAGCGGCACCGGCAGGCCCATGAGCCGGTCCGGGTCGACGCCCGCGAGGCTGTCGTACAGCCGCCGCCACCAGGACGGTTCGCGCTCCAGACCGGCGAGCCGGTCGATCGCCTCCGTCAGCGGTACCCGCGCCACCCCGACCGTCCGCAGCTCCGCCCGTCGTTCGAGACCCGCGGGCAGCAGCGTCGGCAGGACGTCGGCGAGGACCCGGACCGTCTCGGCGCCCGCGCCCTCCAGGACCTCCGCCTCCACCGGCCGCAGCGCCGCGGGCCGGTCCGTCACCGGCAGGCCCGTGTCCTCGGCGTCCGCGGCGTCCCCGGCGGGCGGCGGGGCCGCGGGCGGCAGGAACGCCGTCCGCGGCAGCAGCCTGAGGATCGCCGCCCGCAGCGCCCCGTCCAGCTCGCCCTTCCCCAGCGGTCCCGGCACCAGGTCGATCGTGCCCGTCGACACCGGCTGCCAGCCGCCGAGGAGTTCGGCGTACGCCTCCGCCGCGCGCTCCACGAGGAAGTCGGTGAGCGGCCCGGGCGCCGGGTGGCGGCGGGCCGTGTCCAGCGGCAGCGACGCGATCAGCAGGGCCGGTACGCCCAGGGGCTCGTCGGTCGGCGTCGGCGCGTGCACCACGGGCGCGGTGGCGGGCCGTACGGGCGACCCGTCACCGGCCACCGGCACGGCCCAGGTCACCGACCAGTAGGGCCGCAGCCGCTCCTCGATCGGACGGTCCTTCAGGAGGGCCGGGTCCGTGGGGCCGTGGTGGGTGACGGTCCGCCAGCGGCGCGGGGCCGCGGCGCTGTCGGTGATCCGGACGTACGGGCCCTCGACGGCCCGGGTGAGGGTCCGTACCCCGTCGGGCGTGTCGATCACGATCTCGGACAGGCCGGTGAGGGTGAGCAGCAGGGCGTCGTCGACGGTACGGAGCAGATGCTCCACGAGATCGGCGGCGGCGCCGTCCCGCAGGGGCAGCACCACCACCGTGTCGTACCCCTCGGGCGCGGTGCCCTCGGCGGGCAGCGGCAGCCGGAGCAGCGGTACGTGGCCGTCGCGGCGCTTCAACTCCTCCGCGAGCGCGCCGGTCCCTCTTTGCGCGGTCTCCTCCGCGAGGGCGCGGGCCTCGGCGAGCGACCACCGGACTCCGCCGTGCCGCCCCAGGACGGCGGGCTCGTCCGATACGGCGAGCACGGCGGCGAACCCGACGCCGAACCGGCCCACGGGTCCCTGGCCTTCGGCGCGCTCGTCGGGCTCGTCCCGCTTGGCCGACGCACGGAGCGTGCTGAGCGACTCCGCGCCGGCCGCGTCGAGCGGCGCGCCCGTGTTCGCGGCGGCGAGCGTGTTCTCACGGAGCGTCAGCCGGAACCGGCCGGGGACGCGGGCGCGGACGGCCGCGTCGGCGGCGTTCTGCGCGAGTTCGACGACGAGACGGTCGCGGTATCCGCCGAGGACGAGGTCCTCCTCGGCGTTGGCGTCCTCCCGGAACCGCGCGGGGCTCGCCGCCCAGGCGTCGAGAACTCCGCGCCGCAGCCGCGCGGTGCCGAACGGGTCGGGGGCGCCGGTGCCGGACGCTTCGGTGCTCACGCTGTGACTCCGCTTCTGTCTCTCATCAGATGGCCCGAAGGTACCGGGTCGCTCCCCGGTGGGTGGCTGGTCGCGCGGTTCCCTGGATGCCGTGGTTCACGTTGCTGGTGTTGTGCGGGGTCTCCGGGTGTTCTTGTCGGCTGGGCGTTGCTCCAGGACCCTGCGGGTTGCCTGTGCGGCGCGGGTTGGTCGGTCGGTCCCGGGGCCACCTCCTCGCCATCGGCGGAACTCGGGGCCTTGGAAACGCTGACCGCTGCATCCCGCCGACGGCTGCGGGGGCAACCCCGCACCCGCCCTCCGCACGCATATGGACATGCACCCCTCAGCCCGAGATCTTTTAGGGGCGCGGGGAACTGCGCGACAAGCCCATCACCGGGCCGGGGGCCGAGGAGCAGCTGTGGATGCCGGACGCGTCCGGTCCTGGCCCCGGCCACGGGTAGCCGAGGCGCTGGGGGTCCCCCCACGCCGCCAGGCGTAGGGGGCGGAACTGCGCGAGAAACCACTCACCGGGCCGCGCCCGCGACGCAGGGGTCATGGGAACGGCGCTCCAGGCCCCGGCTACCCCAGCGGGAGGCGGCTAGGCGTGGCCCAGGTCCTCGTTGTCGTCGGGCTCGCCCCGCAGGGAGAACTCGTCGGTGCCCATCGAGTCCAGTACGTGCGCGGCGGGCTGCGGAGTCTTCGGCATGACCGCCGCCTCCGAGTGGCCCCCGCAGCCGTACGACAGGGACACGACGCGCCCGTCCGCCGGGGAGAACTCGTTGGCGCAGATCCCGAACGCCTGCGAAAGCGACCCGGCCACCGGCACCAGGAACCCGCACGACACGCAGGTCGCGGGCGCCGCCTGGGCCATGGGGGTCTTCGCGCCGAAGGACTCGTCCCAGCGGTCCGCCGCGGTGTGGAGCCCGTACCGCGACAGGACGCGGGCCCGCCGCATCCCCAGCTCCTCCGCGAGGGACGTGATCTCGCCGCGGGCGTTGCGGACGGTGTCGGCGGGCCGCCGGTCGGTCAGCTCGGCGTCCTCCTCCTCGACCCGTTCGGCCAGCTCGTGGGAGGTCTCGGCGAGGACGGAGTTCGGCGGCGGTACGTCCTCGCCGCTGTAGCCGGGCTCCAGCCGGAGATCGTCGGCCTCGGTCGGCAGCAGATCGCCGGGACCCATGTCACCCGGCCGGAGCCGCTCGCTCCACGGCACCCATTCGGGTGCCAGCAGCGCGTCGGGTCCCGGCAGCAGCACGCTCTCGTCGAGGGTGACGACCTTCGCGCGGGACGCCCGCGCCACGGTCACCGCCCAGCGCCAGCCCCGGTACCCGGGCTCCTTGCACTCGAAAAAGTGTGTGACGACACGATCCCCCTCCGAGACGAGGGAGACATGCTCGCCCACCACTCCGGGCGCCGCGGCCTCCTCGGCCGCCGCCCTGGCGAGATCCACCGCCTCGGCGCACAGGCGGTCGGGGGTACGGCTTCTCGTCGTCGCAGCACTCACAGGTCTCGTTCTCTCCTACGCCGTCTCACGGGGTGCGCCGGCCGTTGCGCGGGGCGGATACGAGCGGCGGGCGGAGCGGACCAGGGGGCCGCATCGACGTCCGCGCCCGGCTCCGGATCCGTCACGGGCGCACCTCACGCCATCCATTCTGCGGGATGCCGAAGAGGCGCGCGGCCGAGAACATTCGCCGGTGGCGCGCTACGCACGCTACCTCTTCCGCAGCGCCCCGCCCACCTGCGCGCCCCAACCCGGAGCTAACAACCCCGCATCACCCGCCGTATCCGGCCCCCTTCGGGCACTATGGCGGGGTGGCCGCAGCCAGTTCGTCGGACGACGCCCCCGGGGTCCTCGGCGCGTCCGTCGCCCGTCGGGCGCTCGGCGCGCTGGGCCGGGCGTGCCGCGCCACGGGCCGGGCGCTGCGGGCCCCGTTCACGGGTACGGCGCGTTCCATCCGCCGGGCGACGCATGCGGACGGCGCGGGCGAGTCCGGTCTGGGCAGGCTGATCGAGCTGCACGCGGTCAACGGCGCGGGCGATGTGATGATCACGGTCGCGCTGGCGTCGACGGTGTTCTTCTCCGTTCCGACGGACGAGGCGCGCGGCCGGGTCACCCTCTATCTGGCGATCACACTGGCCCCCTTCGCCCTGCTGGCGCCGGTGATCGGCCCGCTGCTGGACCGGGTCCCGCACGGCCGCCGGGCGGCGATGGCGACGGCGATGCTGACCCGGGCGGTGCTGGCCCTGGCGATGTCCACGGCCGTGGTCACGGGCGCGCTGGAGCTGTATCCGGCGGCGCTCGGGGTGCTGGTGTCGTCGAAGGCGTACGGGGTGGTGCGCAGCGCCGTCGTGCCGCGGCTGCTCCCGACGGGGTTCTCCCTGGTGAAGGCCAATTCCCGGGTGACGCTCGCGGGGCTGCTGGCCACCGGTCTGGCCGCGCCGGTCGCGGCCGGGCTGCACCGGATCGGGCCCGCGTGGACGCTGTACGGGGCGTGCGCGCTGTTCCTGCTGGGCACGTTCTGGGCGCTGCGGCTGCCGCACAAGGTGGACTCCGCGAAGGGCGAGACGAGTGTCCGGGTCCTCACGCACGGCGGGAAGCGGCCCAGTCTGCGGACCGTCGGCCCGGCCGTGATCCACGGGCTCCAGGCCAACGCGTCCCTGCGGTGCCTCTCCGGGTTTCTGATCTTCTTCCTGGCGTTTCTGCTGCGGGAGCATCCGCTGGCGGGGCAGAGCCCGGCGGTGTCCATGGCCATCGTGGGCGTGGCGGCGGGCACGGGGAACGCGGTGGGTACGGCGGTCGGCGCCTGGCTCAAGGCCAGGGCACCCGAGGTGATCATCGCGACGGTGCTGGGTTTCGTCATCACGGCGGCGGTGCTCGCGGCGGTGTTCTTCGGCGCGGGCATGGTCGCGGTGCTGGGCGCGACGGCGGGGCTCTGCCAGGCCTTGGCGAAGCTGTCGCTGGACGCGCTGATCCAGCGGGACGTGCCGGAGGAGGTCCGTACGTCGGCGTTCGCCCGTTCGGAGACATTGCTCCAGATGGCGTGGGTGGTCGGGGGCACGATCGGGATACTGCTGCCGCTGAACGGGGTACTCGGGATGGCCGTGGCGGCGGGGATTGTGGCGACGGGCGCGGCGACGTCGGTCCGGGGCCTGGTGTCGGCCTCCCGCCACGGCCCCCGCGGCGCCCGCCCGAGGGTGGCCTGACGGGAGCGCCGGCAAGCCACCCACCGGCCCGCGGGCCGGGGCTCACCGCCACCCCGCGGCGGGAGGCGACCACGCCCGGAACGGGGCCCCGGCGCGGACGCGGCCACATGGGCAGATAGCCTTCGGGCATGACCGTTGCGTTCTTGTCCGGGACCCGCCGCCGGACCGCCGCCTCCATCGCCGCCGTCGGCGCCGGGCTTCTCGCCCTCACCGCCTGTGAAAAGCCGACGCCGGTCGCGACCTTGACGATCGGCACGGAGTCGGTGAACACGGAAGCCGCCTGCTACAACGACGGCAAGCCGCTCGCCAAGGACGTGTTCGACGAGTGCATGAAGAAGACCGGTAAGACCCTGAAGCTCGACACCGACCAGCCGCTGCGCATCGGTGTCGACCCGGCGATCGCCGAGAACGGCTGGGTACTCGGCGTGGAGGGCTCGCTCTCCAACGAGGCCGAGGAGTCGAAGAAGACGTACCAGTCGATCAACAGCCGCGCCTTCTTCCCGCCGGGTGGCCAGGACGAGCTGCGGCTTCAGATCGTGGAGCTGAAGGACAAGCAGCCGGTCGGCGTCTGGCAGTTCAAGCTCAAGAAGACCGGCTGACCCGACAGCTCCAAGCACCCGCGGCCCCACGACCGGAGGCGATGAGATGCGCGTACTGGTCGTGACCGCCGTCGCGCCGGAGGCCGAGGCCGTCGGCGCGGCGGAGTGCGGCGCCGAGGTGCTGGTCGGTGGTGTCGGCCCGGCCGCCGCCGCCGCGCGTACCGCCGTGGCGCTGAGCCGGGCGGGAACCTCGAACGAGCCGTACGACCTCGTCGTCTCGGCGGGTATCGGCGGCGGCTTCGCCCCGGCCGCGCCCGTGGGTTCCCTCGTCGTCGCGGAGACGATCGTCGCCGCGGATCTGGGCGCCGGCACGCCGGACGGCGGCTGGCTCCCCCTCCACGAGCTGGGCTTCGGCCGGGACACGCACCGTCCGCCGCGGGAGCCGGCGCTGGCGGCGGTACGGCTGACGGGCGCGCTGTACGCCCCGGTGCTGACCGTCTCCACCGTGACGGGCTCCGCCGGGCGCGCCGCCGAGCTGCGCGGGCGGCATCCGGGGGCGGGCGCGGAGGCCATGGAGGGGTTCGGCGTCGCGGAGGCCGCGGCGGCGCACGGGCTGCCGGTGCTGGAGATCCGCGCGATCTCCAACGCGGTGGGCCCCCGGGACCGGGACGCCTGGCGGATCAAGGACGCGCTGGCCGCGCTGACGGAGGGCTTCCGGCGGCTGCGCCCCCTCTTCGAAGGGCCGCCGCCGGCGGCAGAGCCGAAGGAGAGCTGATGGACATCGCGTACTCCCCCTGCCCCAACGACACCTTCGTCTTCGACGCCTGGGCGCACGGCCGGGTGCCCGAGGCCCCGCCGCTGGAGGTCACCTTCGCGGATATCGATGTCACGAACGGGATGGCCGAGCGCGGCGAGGGCACCGTCCTGAAGGTGTCGTACGCGGTGCTGCCCTGGGTCCTCGACGAGTACGCGCTGCTGCCGTGCGGCGGGGCGCTGGGGCGCGGCTGCGGGCCGCTGGTGCTCACCCGCGACACCGGTACGGGTACGGGTACGGGCGCCGATCTCGTGGGGCGTACCGTCGCGGTGCCGTCCGAGCGGTCGACGGCGTACCTTCTGTTCCGGCTCTGGGCGGCGGACCGGGTCCCCGGCGGGGTCGGCAAGGTCGTGGTGATGCCGTTCCACGAGATCATGCCCGCGGTGCGCGACGGTGTGGTGGACGCGGGTCTGGTGATCCACGAGGCGCGGTTCACCTACCAGGAGTACGGGCTGACGCGGCTGGCCGATATGGGTGAGCACTGGGAGGAGACGACCGGGCTGCCGATCCCGCTGGGCGCGATCATCGCGAAGCGGTCGCTGGGCGCGGAGCGGCTGCGGCTGCTCGCGGCGTCGGCGCGGGCGTCGGTCCGGATGGCCTGGGACGACCCGGAGGCGTCGCGGCCGTATGTCCGGGAGCACGCTCAGGAGATGGATCCATCGGTCGCGGACCGGCATATCGGGCTGTACGTGAACGAGTTCACGGCCGATCTGGGGCCGGACGGCTATGCGGCGGTACGCGGTCTGCTGACCCGCGCGGCGGCCGAGGGCCTGGTCCCGGCGCTGGCCCCGGGAGCGCTGGACTTCCCGTAGCGGGGCTTCCCCGCGATGGGGGCGCGCGCGGGCGTGAAGGGGCGCGCGGGAACAGAAACGGCCGAGGGGCATGTACCGCCCCTCGGCCTCGGTGCGCCGGGCTCACCCGATCAGGGGAGCGACCGGATGACGGCCGCCGTGCCGTCAGACGTCGAGCTGGTCCGCGACGGCCCGCAGCATGCCGGCGATCTTCGAGCCCTGCGCCTTGTCGGGGTAGCGACCGCGCTCCAGCTGCTGGGTGACGTTTTCGAGGAAGGTGGTCAGGTCCTGGACGATCGACGCCAGCTCGTCGGGCTTGCGGCGCTGTGCGGCCGCGACCGAGGGCGTCGGGTCGAGTACCACCACGGACAGCGCCTGGTCTCCGCGCTGACCTGCGACGACACCGAATTCCACCCGCTGGCCGGGCTTCAGCGAATCGACTCCGTCGGGCAGTACTGACGAGTGGACGAAGACGTCGCCGCCGTCGTCGCGGGAGAGAAAGCCGAAGCCCTTCTCACTGTTGAACCATTTGACTTTGCCGGTAGGCACGTCTGTCCTCGTCCTTGTACTCGTCGGGGCGTTTCGTCGGGCGCGGGCGCGCCGCGAAGACTTCGGGAATCTGTAGGGAACTGTAGAAAACTCAGGGACCCTGGGGAAACTCGGTAAAATCGCCAAACACGGTGAAAAACGGTCCGGATAGCAGTGCGGCGGGTCGCCCGACCCGCATCACACCCAAGGCTAATGGTCCAGGGGCTGGTGACAAGACGTCGCCGAACGGTTCGTCCCCGCCGGGAACTACCCTGGCCGGATGACTGCTACTCCTTCCGCGCCGGGGGACGGGCTCGTCCGGGCCGGCGCGATCGTCTTCGTCATCGGCGCCGTGGCCACCCTGATCACCTTCGTCCCGATGTTCCTGGGAACGGACCCCTTCCCGCCGGTCGCCTATGCCGTGTGCATGCTCATGGGGGTCGGCTTCGCGATCGCGGGCGCCGGTGTGCTGCGGTCGATCGCGGCACAGCGCCGGACGGCCAAAGCGGTGACGGACTGACCGTACGACCGGATCAGGCGGTACGGTCCCGCAGCGCCGCGGCCTGCCCGCGCAGCCAGGCGGGGAAGGCCGTCAGATCGTCCAGTACGACATCGGCCCCGGCTTCGAGCAGGTCAGCGGCGGAGCAGGGGCCTGTGGGCACGGCGACGGAGAGCGCTCCGGCGGTCCGGGCCCCGCGGACGTCCCCGGTGTGGTCGCCGACGTACGCCGCCGCGCCGTACTCCCGCAGGGCCTCCGCCTTGCCCTCGGCCCACAGCCAGCCGATCACGGCGTCGGGGACGATCCCGAGGTGCGCGAGGTGCAGCTTCGCGTTGGGCTCGTGCTTGGCGGTGACGACGATCGCCCGCCCGCCGCACTCCCGGACGGCCCGCACGGCGTCGTCGGCGCCGGGCAGGGCGAGGGTGGGCTCGATCGCGTACTCGGGATAGATCTCCCGGTACCGGTCCCCCATGGCCTGAATTCGATCATCGGGAAACCAGTGCGCCAGCTCCTGCTCCAAAGGCGGCCCGAGCCGGGTCACGGCGAGATCGGCGTCGATCCGCACCCCGGTCTCGTGGGCGAGCCGGACGTAGGTGGCGTGAATCCCCGGCCGCGAGTCGATCAGGGTCATATCGAGGTCGAACCCGACGGTGAAGGCGTACGAGTCGTACGAGCCGTCCGCCGGGCCGGAAACGGGGTCCTGGGCGTCCATAACCCCCATTCTGCCGTTCCTTGCGCCCTACACGCGCTTCGCCCCGGACGAGGCCGCCGTCAGCCGGGCGGGGAGCGTGGCCCGTGCCTGTTCATGGAGGTCGCGGGCGTACGCGTTCCCGGTATGCGGCCGGACGAGCCGCACCATGGTCCGCATTCGCTCATCGACCCGCCCGGACTGGACGAGGTGGTATTCGTCGAGCGCGGCCTTCCAGGTGTGGCAGGCGGCTTCGAGGTGGCCGAGCTGGAATTGACGCTCGGCGAGCATCGCACCGTGCAGGACCCGGGTACGCCGATAGACGTCGTAGCGGAGCCGGCTCGATTGAATCAGGGATTCCACGGAGCCTTTGGTGTCCTTGAGTTCGAAGCGCATCTGAGCGACGTGATAGTTGAGGGCGGCGGCGTCATACCGCCCCATGGCGGGCATTTGGCTGTCGGCGCGACTCAGGTCCTGCTCGGCCTCGCTCATCTGCCGGAGCGCCCCTGTTCTGTCACCGGTCATGGCCGCCGCGTGGGCCTGCTGTCCGACAAGGAAGGCCCGCATCCGGGGTCCGGCGGCAGGGGACGCGGCAGCGGCGGCGTTCGCCAAGTCCAGCGCTTTGGAGCCGTGTCCCAGCCCTGCGGCCTGGACGCTCATACCTCGTAACGTCGTGCAGTAGGTGAGGTGGTCCTCCGCCCCGCCCGCGAGTTCCAGCGCCTTCACGTAGTACTGCTGCGCCAGCCCGTGCAGCCCCTCGTCCACCGCCATGTATCCCGCGAGATAACAGAGATCCGAGGCTGCGGACATCATGGCCTTACGCACCCCGGGTCCGGCATCCGCACGCAACGCATCGGCCACGGTGTTCACCAGGATCGTGGCGGCGAGCGGCCGGGCGTGCCGTCCTCCGTACTGATCGTCGAGGTCGGACACCCTGTCGGTCATCGAACGCACCATCTCCACGTCCGCCATGCCGATACGCGCCGACCAGCCGGTCTTGAGCGCCTCGGCCCGCGCGACCACGTCGGGCCATCCCGGAACGGCCAGCGCGACCGAGAAGAGCCCGGCCCCGAGGACTCCGCGACGCGACGAGTCCATGTCATGTCTGCCCAACTCGATCAGCCCCTCCACCAAGTCGACCTCGGTATCCGGTTGCCCGTTTCGGGGCACGGGGAAGCCTGCTTCGGCGTACGTCACAGGCCGGTCGAGCTTCCGGGAGAAGGCTTCGACGACGCACCGGCGGGCCCGCTCCCGGGGAACAGTCCCGCCGAGCCAGTGGGCCACGGCCGACTCGTCGTAGCGGAGCGACATGTTCAGCTCCGCGCCGATCCGGTTCGCCCGGCGCGCCAACTGGGCGTGCGTCCAACCCGATTCGCGAAGGAGTCGCGCCAGCCCCGCGTTCGATTCCCGATCGCCCATGACCCGACCTCCGCACACGCGAAATTCAAGGGTTTCAAGTTCCGCTCACGCCGAAGCGCTACCGCTCAGCGTAGCCGCGCAGTTGCTTAGGGAGAGGGGAGAGCGCTCATCGCCTCCGCCTCATTCACCCACGGAGAGAGCCGAATTCTTGAACAGCAAACTAGCCATCGGGACAGGTTGGGACGGGGTGCGTCAGGTGTTGGACGCGTTGGGGTGCTGGCGGTTGAAGGAGTGGCCGGTCGTCGCCCGGCTGGCGGGGGAGGTGGGGCCGCTGGTGCGGGGCGCCCTGGTCTCGTCCGGGGTGTGGGAGGCGCTTCCCGGGCATACCCGGGCGGCCGTCCACTGGTGTGCGGCGGACGCGCGGGAGATCGGCCGGACCTGGCCCGTCGATGTCGATGCGGAGGCGTACGGGCCCGGGATCACAGCCCTGTGCATGGACGCCGCCCACTTCGCCGCCCTCTACGACCCCCGCGGCGCCGGGCGGTGGCCCGAGGCCGACCCCGACCGTGCCGAACACGCCCTGCACGCGGTCGACATGGCCCGCCAGTGGGGCAACCTCCCCGCCGCCTGGCGAGCAGCCGTCCTCCGGGACCTCCACCACGGCGCCCGCACCCGCCACCCCGAACGCCCCACCCTCACCGAAACCCTCGCGGCGGCGACCGCGTACGCCGAGAAGGGCGAACCACCACCCCTGCCGGACTACATCCACCTGCGCACGATCGACGCGCCCGAACTCGCCCACCGCGTCCGGCGACTCCCCCGCGACTGGCGCGCCGAGACCTTCCGCCGCATCGCCACCGGAACCGACCCACTGACCGTGGAGACCGAGGCCCGCGCCGCGCTCCAACGGTCTCGCCGGGACTCGTCCGGCAGCTCGTAAAAGGAGCTGAACGACCATGCGTGACCGCATCGTTCGCCTACTCGGACAGGCCCTGCGGCTATTGACCCCGTCCCGGTCCGAACCCGGACGGCACACCGCCGAACACCTCACCCGCCCCGACCCCTGGCGCCAACCCTGGACCAGCCCCACCAAAGAACAGGCCCAGGCCATCCTCCACGCACGGGAGCAGGCCACCCGGCCCCGCCGAAAGCTCTACATCCTGCCCCCGGGCACCTACCTCCCCCTCCCACCCGGACTACTCCGCCGATGAACCACGACAGCCTCACCCAGACCCTCCCCCCGCCCACCGACAACCCCTGCGTCATCTGCGGCCGCGCCTCACCCGCCGCCGTCGAAGTCGGCTACCGCGACGGAGAGATCCGCTACGCCTGCCCGCAACACGCCACCACTCCCACCCACGGACCCGTTCCCGACGAGCTGGGTTTCCGCAACGAAACCCGGGAGAGAGTGGTGTGATTTGAGTCACTTCGCATCGGCTCCGCCGTCACCCGCAAGCGCGCGCCGCAATGAAGAGGCGCACCCTGTCGGCGGCCGCTCCTAGACTGGCGTGGCCACCACGAGAGGAAATGATCACAAATGCGCCTCGCACGCTTTCGCGCCTTCGCCCTGGAGACGCTCCGGAATGCGCCGGATATCCGGGAGGTCGAGTCGTGGGACCGCGGGGATCACACCGTCGGTCTGCACGTCACGTTCTCGACGGGGGCGCAGATCTGGGTCGGTATCACTGCGGCGCTCGCCCCGGGTGAGAAGCATGAGAACGCCGAGGCCCCGGTTCACGGCGAGGCTCCGGCGGAGTTGCCGTTCCCGGAATTGTTTCAGGACGGTTCGATCACTCCCGAGCGGGCCAAGCACTACTTCGCCGCCGCCATGGCGAACTCGGGCTGCGACGAGATCGCCCGTGCTTACCCCTACACGGACGACGGCCACCCCGGATTCGGTGTGCACTTCCACAACGGATCCAAGGTCTTTTGCCTGCTCGTACACACCGCCCGGCCGGGACAGTCCCCCGGTAGCAAGTACGAGCTCCAAAAGACCTTCTAGACCCTCCCCGCAGACCGGGAACGGTCGCGCGGCGGAGTGCTCGGCACCACCACATCAGTGCACCACCGACAAAGGAGTCCTGATGGAAGACTGCATGCACCACCGCCCCGGCACTCGCTTCGAACCGGGAATCTGCGAAGGAAACTGTCCCGTGTGCGGGGCGACCGTAGGGTCCTCTCCTGGCTCGCCGACCAGCTCTCACCAGGCCCCGGGCTCACGCGACCTTTGCTCCGGCTCCGGCTCACCGGCGGTCTGACGCCCACACCCTCATGGAACAAAAGTGCCCTCGGCCAACGTCCCGAGGGCACTTTCAGATGCTTGCGGGAAGCCCTCGCGCGAAGCTGTGGACAGCTTCCGTGAGAGTCGGGACCCCGCCCTCCTCCATCAGGTCCCGCGCCAAGGCAGCGCCCAGTTGCCAAGCACGTAATAGTCCCGAACACGTCCCGGCGTCACAACGTTCCCCAACAATGGGATCGAACGACGCATGGCGGATCGGCGATACGGAGGACCGGTGGAGGACAAGGAAAGCGGAGCGGACGGCACCGTACGGGAGTGGCTGCGCGGGCTGGAGGTGTTCGGGGGGCCGTTGGCCGAGTTCGATCCGGCGGGGGCACCGGAGGAGCCCGTGGAGTTGTTTCTCGACTGGCTGCGGGAGGCCGTCGCGGCAGGGGTGCCCGAGGCGCATGCCATGACGTTGTCGACCGTGGGGGCGGACGGGGTGCCCGACGCGCGGGTGCTCATTCTGAAGAACGTCGACAGCGACGGCTGGCAGTTCGCCGTGCACGAGCAGAGCCCCAAGGGGCGTCAGCTGACCGACCGGCCCGGCGCGGCGCTCACCTTCTACTGGCCGCTGCTGGGGCGGCAGGTGCGGGTCCGGGGGCCGGTGGTGGTGGCGGAGGCGGCGGCGAGCGCCGCCGATCTGCTGGCCAGGTCGGTGTCCGCGCGCGCCGAGGTGTTGATGGGGCGGCAGAGCGGGCGGCTGGACGACGAGGCGGAGCGCGCCCGGGAGTTCGCGGCGGCGCGGCGGCGGATCGAGGCGGAGCCGGGGCTGGTGAGCCCCGGCTGGACGCTCCGTACCCTCCGGGCGACGGAGATCGAGTTCTGGCAGGCCGACAAGGACCGGCTGCACGAGCGGCTGCGGTACGAGCGCCCCGGGCCGGACGGCCCGTGGGAGCGCCACCGGCTGTGGCCCTGAGGGGTCTGGGGGCCGCCGGGACGTTGAATCACCCGGCGGCTCAGACCCGACGCGCGCGCCGGATCAGATACAGCGCCGAGACGACCGCCGCCGCGCGCAGCACCCAGGGGCCCGTGTCCGTGAAGGCGTCGCGCATCGCCTCGTCGGGGAGGGGCGCGCCCCAGCGGCCCGTGGCGCGGCCCCAGAGCCAGACCAGGCCCGCCGTGACCGCCGTCGCCGGGATGCCCAGGACCGCGATCTTCGTCTCGGTGGGGCCCAGCCGGCGGGAGCCGTAGGCGATGAGCCAGCCGAGGGCGAGCGCGATCCACGAACCGAGGACCGCGCCGCCGATCAGCAGCAGGGCCGCCACCAGCAGTATCGGGCTGCCCAGTCCGGCGGCCACGGCGACGGCCGCCGCCTTCTCGGGGTCCTTGGCGCGGCGGGAGAGCAGCCTCGGGAGGAGGCCCGGCCGGGTCTCCGGCTCCTCATCGGCCTCCTCCTCGCCCTCTTCTTCCCCGTCGTCCGTCTCTTCTTCGTCGTCGCGCGGCGGGTGCAGTATCTCCGGGATCTCCACCCCGCCGGTGAAACCGCCCACCCGCTCCCCCGCGCCGTACGGCCGCGGCGCGGCGTCCCACCAGTCGGTGTCGCCGGACATGTCGGGGCCCGAGCCGATGGACGGGCCCAGTTCGTCGAGGCCCGCGAGATGGGGCGGCAGACCCGGCGGGGACGCGGGCGGCGGTACGGCGGGGGCGGCGCGGTCCTTGCGCGGGCGGGGGATCAACTTCCGTACCCGCTGGGCCGGGAGCAGGCCCTTGCCCGGCGCGGGAGGTTCCTGGGCGGGTTCGGGGAACAAAGGGGCGGGCGCGGCGCGCGGCGGGGTGTCCGCCGCCTGGTCCACGACCTCGTCGGGGGTACCGAGGCGGCCCAGGATCCGGCGTACCGCCGCCGGACTGTCCGACACCGCACCGGCGCGCTGCCGCTCGATCTCGCCCCGCAGCGACGCCACCAGCTCCATCCGCGCCCCGGAGGGGAGTTGGCGCCGGTGGGCGACGTCGCCGACCCGGCTCAGATAGTCGTAGACGAGCTGTTCGCTCTCGATCCCCACGGACGGTTCCCCTCGCGCGCTCCCCGGACCGGAACCCGCCCGGCGCCACACCGGTCGTGATCCACGCAACGACGGTAGCGCGACCGGGGGACCACAGCGACTACCGTGGGGCGGATGGGGACGAAGCCCGAGGAACCACGCGGCGCGCGCCAGGCCGATCCGTACGACGAACCGACCGATGGCGCAGGAGGCGAGGCGGGGCGCGACCCGGTCGGCGCGGCCGGCCCGTCGCCGGCGCGCGGGGAGCCGCGCACGCTCGCCGACGCGCTGCGCACCGCCGGGGACGCCGAGCTGGCCGCGCTGCTGCGGGCCCGCCCCGATCTGCTGAACCCGGTACCCGGCGATCTGACGCAGCTCGCCACCCGCGCGGGCACCCGGGCGTCCGTCGTCCGGGTACTCGAACGGCTCGACCGGTTCACCCTCCAGACGGCGGAGGCGCTGGCCGTCGTGCCGGATCCGGCGTCGTACGGCGATCTGCTCGCCCTGCTCACCGGTGACGACGGCGAGCACGGCGACCGCGCCGACCCGGCGGTGGCCGCCGCGCTGCCCGGCGCGGTCACGGCGCTGCGCACCCGCGCCCTGGTGTGGGGCGGCGACGACCGGCTGCGGCTGGTGCGCACGGCGCGCGAGCTGCTGGCGCCGTCGCCCTCCCGCCCGTCGCCCACCGGTCTCGGCCCGACGGTCGCCGAGGCGACGTCCGGGATGTCCCCGGGGCGGCTCCAGGAGATCGTCGCGCGGGTCGGACTGCCGTCGACGCACGACCCGGTGTCCGCCGTCGGATCCCTGACGGCGCTCTTCACGGACCGGGAGCGGATGTCCGCGCTCCTCGACACCGCCCCACCGGAGGCGTCCGCGGTCCTCGACCGGCTGGTGTGGGGGCCGCCGTACGGGGAGATCACCGCCGATCCCGCGCCGCCGGTGCGCTGGCTGCGGGACCGGGGCCTGCTGCTGCCCGCGTCCATGCGGACCGTGGTCCTGCCGCGGGAGGCGGCGCTGCATCTGCGGGCGGGCCGCGCCCATCGCGTCGTCGAACCCCGGCCCCCGGAGCTGGTGCCCGCGGCCTCGGTACTGGCCGCCCGTCCACAGGTTGTGGACGGCGCGGCAGCCGGGCAGGCGCTGACCGCCCTGTCGACCGTCGAGGACCTGCTCCAGGAGTGGCACGAGGGCGGCCCGCAGGTACTGCGCGCGGGCGGTCTCTCCGTACGCGACCTCAAGCGCACGGCGGTCGCGCTGGACACCACCGAGCCGGTGGCCGCCTTCTGGCTGGAGCTGGCGTACGCGGCGGGCCTGGTGGCGGCGGACGGCGAGACGGACGAGGCGTACGCGCCGACACCCGCCTACGACGCGTGGCTGGAGCTGCCCGCGCCGCTCCGCTGGGCCCGGCTCGCGGGCGCCTGGCTCACCGCGACCCGGACATCGGCGCTCGTCGGATCCCTCGACGGCAAGGGCCGCACCCTCGCCACCCTGGGGCCAGGTCTCGACCGGTCGGCGGCTCCGGAGGTACGGCGCCGGGTGCTCGAACTCATCGGCGCGCTCCCGCCCGCGACGGCGCCCACCCCGGCGAGCGTCCTGGCCAGGCTCCACTGGGAGCACCCCCTGCGCGGCGCGGACGGCGCCGCGTACGCCGGTACGGGAGCGGGCACGGGCCCTGGCGGCTCCTACGGCGTCGGCGCGACCGATCTCCGCAGCCGCCTCGCCGGCTGGACCCTCTCCGAGGCGGAGTACCTCGGTGTCACCGGCCGCGGCGCCCTCTCCACGCACGGCCGCGCCCTGCTCGGCCTCCCGGAGCCGGGCACGCCCGGTCACGACACCGGCCCCGACACCGGCACCGCCCCCGAGGACCTCCCGCGGACCGTCCCCGACGAACTGCTGCGCGCCGCGGCCGACGCGCTCGCGCCCAATCTGCCCGAGCCGCTCGACCACGTACTCCTCCAGGCCGATCTCACCGCCGTCGCCCCCGGCCCGCTGCGGCGGCCGCTCGCCGAGACCCTCGCCGTCCTCGCGGACGTCGAGTCCAAGGGCGGGGCGACCGTCTACCGCTTCACACCCGGCTCCGTACGACGGGCGCTCGACGCCGGGCGGACCGCCACCGATCTGCACACCTTCCTCGCCCTGCACTCCCGTACCCCGGTACCGCAGCCCCTCGGCTACCTCATCGACGATGTGGCCCGCCGCCACGGGCACCTCCGGGTCGGCGCCGCGTCCTCGTACGTCCGCTGCGACGACGACGCGATCCTGGGCGAGATCGTCGCCGACAAGCGGTCCGCCGGGCTCCGGCTGCGCAGGCTCGCGCCCACTGTCCTGGCCTCCGCCGCCGACCCCTCGACCCTGCTGGCCGGGCTCCGGTCCATGGGCTTCGCCCCGGCCGCCGAGTCCTCCGACGGCGATGTGCTGATCGCCCGCGCCCACGCCCGCCGTACGCCGCCCCGCACACCCCCCGCCCCGGTGCCGGAGGGCCCGCCCGTCCCGAACCCGACCCTGCTCGGCGCCGCCGTGAAGGCGATCCGCGCGGGCGACCTCGCGGCCACCGTCGCCCGCAAACCGACCGGCCCCGAACCCACCGCCGCCACCCCGTCCGCCCCCGGCGGCCTCCCGCGCACCTCCGCCGCCGAGACCCTGGCCACCGTCCAGGCCGCCGTGATGACCGGCTCCCCCGTCTGGATCGGCTACGTCAACGCGGAAGGCGCCGCCAGCCAGCGCGTCCTCGCCCCGGTCCGGGTGGAGGGCGGCTTCGTCACGGGCTACGACCACACCGCCGACGAGGTCCGCACCTACCCGCTCCACCGGATCACGGGGGTCGCCGAACTCGCCGACGAATGAGCCCGGCCGACGCGAGGGGCGGCGGCAGGAACGGCGGCAGAAAGAGTCTTGTCACGGCACGGGCGGGCAGCGAGCCCGGCCGTGCTCCCCTCAGGGACGTATCCGGGCCTCGCGCAACTGCTCTACGAGAATGTCCACATCCGTCCACGGGTTGGCCCGATGCCCCTGATCGCTCCTGCCCCGCAGACCGAGCGCCCGCCGCCTGGCCTCGTCGTACCGGGTTCCGGTCGTACCACCACGGAGCTGGTCGTAATCAAGATGCTTCCGCCCGGCCGAGTAGCCGCACTCGGCCGTCTTCTCCAGCGCGGTCTGCGCGGCAGCCGATGTCTGGTAGGCCGCGACCTCCCGGACGTACAGCAGCAGCCAGAGCTCGAAGCAGGGGTTGGACACGGCCAGCTTCACCCCGGCCCGGCGGGCGAGGGACACGGCCTCGTCGAACGAGGGGTGCGGACGTGGCGCCTCGACATCCACGACGCACCACACCTCGTCGTAGGGCGTGTGGCGGTCGGCCGCCGACCGGGGCGCCCGTTCCATGTGCTTGATGGCCGACCGGACCAGGGACTTCGGTTCCCCGTGATCACCGCCGAGGCACACCGTCACGGGCAGCGACTTCAGCTCTCCTCGCGCCAGACCCTTGAAGTACTGGACCTCCGTGCACTCGCCTTCGCAGTAGATCAGGAACCTGCGCTGCTCGGACCGCCAACTGGCGGCCCGTTGTAACGGCCTCCCCCGACGCCCCATCTACGCCCCTCCGACTGCCCCGGAAATCTCGCGCATCACATCATCGTCCAGAAAGGGAATCGCCCCGTAACGCCCGGCCAGATATCGCTTCTCCGTATTGTCCAGCGGGTCGCGCACATGGAACTCGGTCAGCGGAAAGAGCCGAGTGGCCAGAGTGTCGGGATCCTTCTCCGTGAACCACACCTGGTCCCGGTAGATCTCGGTCCGGACATTCCGCCCCAGAAGGGCGGCCTCATGCGTGCTGAAAATCAGCTGTGCCCCGTTCCGATTGATTTCGGGGGACTGGAACATCCCGACGAGCGCGTCCACGAGGTATGGATGGAGCCGCGCGTCGAGTTCGTCGACGCACAGCACCGCCCCCTGGGTCAGAGCCGTGAGCACGGGCCCCATGAGACCGATCCAGGTACGGGTACCGCTGGACTCCTCGGCCAGATCCAACGGGAAGACCCCCTCCTCGGTGCGGTGCTCCACCCGCACCGGCCCCGGCGGCGCCTCCACTCTTACGCGCTCTCCGAGCACATCCCTCATCGCTTCGGTGACCCGCCGGTAGTCCTCCATGAGGCGCTCGTCGGGTTCCATGACCTCAAGACCGGAAACCCCCAGATCCGCGAAGGAGAGCAGATGCGCGACGGGCCCCGGCTCGTTCTGTTCCCGGTCACGGAGCAGAAGCTGGACCGTCTGGTCCAGCCGGCTTCTGAAGTTCAGGTCCGTGGCCAGCATCAGCCCCGACTGGAACCAGCGGAACACCTCGCCGAGCTGATCGTGCCCCTGGGCCGCGGCGACGGAGAGATAGAGGCTGTTCGGCCGGAGAAGCTCGGAAATAACCTTCTTCCGCCCCGTGAGGGAACGGCCGAAAGCGACCTCGTCGCCTTTCCGCTCGTACAGCCGGTTCGCCTTGCGTTCCGGATAGCAGTAGAGCCATTCCTCGGTCACCCGGTCGTCGTCGACGGAGAAGCCGTACTCGTGCCGCACTCCGTTCAGGGCGAAATCCATGGTGAACGAGGTCGGCCAGTCCGCCGCGTCCCGGCGCAGCGCGAAGGGCCGACGCGGCACCCCACCGCTCGGATCCCAGCGCCGGAAGGACGACAGAACGGCGCGTCGCATCCACCGGATCGCGTCGATCACGTTGGACTTGCCGGACGCGTTCGTCCCGTAGACCGCCGCGACGGGCACCGCGCGGTGCCCGCCTCTGGTGAGCTCCTGCTCCGCCCGTTCGGGGTGACGGTCGGACGCAACCAGGGACAGCTCCTGCTCATCACGGAGCGACGCGTGGTTGGTCACCTGGAACCGAAGCAACATGGCAACCTCCTCAAGCGTTTTTACCTGCCGTCCAAAGGACCATCTCGTCAAAATTTGACGATACAAGCCAGTAGCCGCAACAGCCAGGTCCTTCACCCGGTCGAGTGCCGCTGTGTGTGGTTTCCGGCCACAAGCCCCCGCGCGCCGGACCCGGCCCCCTGTCGACCGCGCATACGGCACACTGAAAGTTTGGCTGCCCCATCCGGGGAGTCGCCTGCCCGAAGGGATGCGTACCAGGTGAACGGCCCACTCATCGTCCAAAGCGACAAGACCCTCCTGCTGGAGGTCGACCACGAGCGGGCCGATGCCTGCCGTCGTGCCATCGCGCCCTTCGCCGAGCTGGAGCGGGCGCCCGAGCACATCCACACGTACCGCATCACCCCGCTCGGGCTGTGGAACGCCCGGGCCGCCGGGCACGATGCCGAGCAGGTCGTGGACGCGCTCGTCGAGTACAGCCGGTATCCGGTGCCGCACGCGCTGCTGGTCGACGTCGCGGAGACCATGGCCAGGTACGGGCGGCTGACGCTCTCCAAGCACCCCGTGCACGGGCTGGTGCTCACCAGCAACGACCGGCCGGTGCTGGAGGAGATCCTGCGGTCCCGGAAGGTCCAGCCGCTGGTGGGGACGCGGATCGACGAGGACACCGTGGTCGTGCATCCGTCCGAGCGGGGGCAGATCAAGCAGACGCTGCTCAAGCTGGGCTGGCCCGCCGAGGACCGGGCCGGGTACGTGGACGGGGAGGCGCACCGGATCGATCTCGACGAGACGGGCTGGGCCCTGCGGCCGTACCAGCGGCAGGCCGTCGAGGGGTTCTGGCACGGCGGGTCGGGTGTCGTGGTGCTGCCGTGCGGCGCGGGGAAGACGCTGGTCGGGGCCGGGGCGATGGCGCAGGCGAAGGCCACGACCCTGATCCTGGTGACCAATACGGTCTCCGCCCGGCAGTGGAAGCACGAGCTGGTGAAGCGGACGTCGCTGACCGAGGACGAGATCGGCGAGTACAGCGGTACGAAGAAGGAGATCCGCCCGGTCACCATCGCCACGTACCAGGTGCTGACCACCAAGCGGAAGGGGATCTATCCCCATCTGGAGCTGTTCGACTCCCGGGACTGGGGGCTGATCCTCTACGACGAGGTGCATCTGCTGCCCGCGCCCGTCTTCAAGTTCACCGCCGACCTCCAGGCCCGGCGCCGGCTCGGTCTGACGGCGACCCTGGTCCGGGAGGACGGCCGGGAGTCCGACGTCTTCTCCCTCATCGGCCCGAAGCGGTTCGACGCGCCGTGGAAGGAGATCGAGGCGCAGGGGTACATCGCCCCGGCGGACTGTGTGGAGGTACGGGTCAATCTGACGGACTCGGAGCGGCTGGCGTACGCCACCGCCGAGACCGAGGAGAAGTACCGCTACTGCGCCACCACCGCTACCAAGCGGAAGGTGACGGAGGCGCTGGTGGCCAAGCACCAAGGCGAGCAGACGCTGGTCATCGGGCAGTACATCGACCAGCTGGACGAGCTGGGCGAGCATCTGGACGCGCCGGTGATCAAGGGTGAGACGTCCAACGCCCAGCGGGAGAAGCTCTTCGAGGCGTTCCGGCAGGGCGAGATCTCGGTCCTGGTCGTGTCGAAGGTGGCCAACTTCTCCATCGACCTGCCGGAGGCGACGGTCGCCATCCAGGTCTCGGGCACCTTCGGCTCCCGCCAGGAGGAGGCCCAGCGGCTCGGCCGGGTGCTGCGGCCCAAGGCGGACGGGCACGAGGCGCGCTTCTACTCGGTCGTCGCCCGCGACACCATCGACCAGGACTTCGCCGCCCACCGGCAGCGGTTCCTGGCCGAGCAGGGGTACGCCTACCGGATCATGGACGCGGACGATCTGCTGAGCGGCGGCGCGGCGGAGTCGCGGAGCGACTGACGGTTGCCGGTCCCGGCCGAAGCGTCAGCCGTCCGCCGCGACCAGTACCGGGGCGAGGAACGTCAGGACGTACTGGAGCGTGACAAGGGTGCCGCGTACCGTGTTCGGCATGCCGTCGCGCGGTACGACAGCGGCGATCACCCCGGTGAGACCGGCGGGGATCAGCACCTTCATTCCGGCGTCGACCAGCGGGCCGGCACGCTGGTCGCTCTGGTAAGCGTCGAGGTAGGCGAGCAGGACGGAGAGGAAGCAGGCGCCGAGGAAGAGCAGCAGGCCGACGGCGGCCATGACCCGGAGCGCGCCAGCGTTGGCGTTGGTGGCGGAGTCGGTGGCAGAGGATTCGGTGGAGGAGTCCGGTGCGGTGGAGTCGGCCCGTGCGCGGGCCGGCTGCGGCTCGGTCTCGGTCTCGGTCTCGGTCTCGGTCTCGGTCTCGGTCTCGGTCTCGGTCTCGGTCTCGGTCTCGGTCGGCATGGTGTCCAGTCAAGACGCCGGCGGGGGCGGCGCGCCTCCGTCCCGGCGCTCAAAGCCGTAGGTACGGGTACTCAGGCCCCGGCCCGGCTCAGTTGCGGCGGACGCCCGCCGCCTCCGCGTCGTAGTCGCCGAGCACCGCGACGCTGAAGATCGCCGAGGCGAACACCTTGACCGCTCGCAGCGCGCCGCCCGCGCGGTGCCCGGAGTGCGCCGCGTCCGTGGCCGTGGCGCCGTGGCGGGGGCCGGGGACCTGGACCGAGGAGGTGAGAGTCGTCGTCGTCATGTGTCCATGGTGCTCTTCCGCCCCTGGTCAGCGCATCGGCCGCACGTTGTAACCCGTACCCCTCCGTTCTCCGACTCCGGGTATAAGGGTGACCCCCGGCAGGCGGCACTTCGGGAGGAGGCCGGGCGCCGCCGCGTCATCCCTCAGTCGACGCCCCTCATCCTCAAGGACGGTGACCGACCCTGAGAGGCGCCCGGTCCCCCGGCCGTCGGAAGCCCGCGGAGAAAGCATTCGCCGCCCGGCCCGGCCCTGACTAGACTGCGCCGTTCCCCGCCTCCGCCTCAGGAGCGCCGCCGCCCGGACGGAAACCGGCCGGCTCCCGGCATACCCGCCCCCACCCGGCGTCTTCCCGCCCGTGACGGGTCGTCCGTATGCCCGTGCCGTACATCCGACCCGTCCGCTCGCGGCGTCCCGCCGCGCGCCGCCGCACCCGTCCGGAGGCCCACCGTGTCCGCGCCCGTACCCCCGCCCGCCGTCCCCGGGGCCGACCCCGAGCACCCCGGGGGCGCCGGCCCCGCGCCCGGTGGCGCCCTCGACCGCGAGCGCGCCCATCTCGCGGCCTCCCGCTCGGCCCTGAGGACGATGCGGGAGGAGGTGGAGGCGCTCGACATCCGCGACGTCGCGGCGAACTGGGTCAACAAGCAGGCGCTGGAGGCCAGGACCGAGCTGCGGATCAAGGAGCTGGCCGATCTCGCCCACACCCCCCTCTTCTTCGGCCGGCTCGGCTACGAGGGCGGCGAGCACGGGGGCCACGACTTCTACATCGGCCGCCGCCATGTCCACGACGGGACCGGCGAGCCGATGGTGCTGGACTGGCGGGCCCCGGTCTCCCAGCCCTTCTACCGGGCGACCCGCACCGACCCCCTGGACGTCGATCTCCGCCGCCGCTTCGGCTACACGGCCGGTGAGCTGACCGCGTACGAGGACGAACGGCTCGGCACCCCCGGTACCGGCCCGGATACCGGATCCCGGACCAGCCGGCTGCTCCAGGCCGAGATCGAGCGCCCCCGTGTCGGCCCGATGCGGGACATCGTCGCCACCATCCAGCCCGAACAGGACGAGATCGTCCGCGCGTCGCTCGGCGGCACCGTCTGCGTACAGGGCGGCCCCGGTACCGGGAAGACCGCCGTCGGCCTGCACCGGGTGGCGTACCTCCTCTACGCGCACCGGGAGCGGCTGGCCCGTACCGGCACTCTCGTCATCGGCCCCAACCGCTCCTTCCTCCACTACATCGAGCAGGTCCTGCCCGCCCTCGGCGAACTCGACGTCGCCCAGGCGACCGTGGCCGAACTCGTCTCCCATGTGGAGGTGCGGGGCGCCGACTCCCCCGCCGCCGCCGTCGTCAAGGGCGATGCCCGGATGGCGGAGGTGCTGCGCCGCGCCCTGCGGTCGTACGTCACCGCGCCGACCGAGCCGGTGGTCGTCGAGCGGGGTTCGCGGCGCTGGCGGATCCCGGCGTACGAGATCGCCGAGATGGTGGACGAGCTGCTGGCGCGGGACATCCGGTACGCCGCCGCGTCCGAGGCCCTGCCGCAGCGGATCGCCCACGCGGTCCTGGTCCGGATGGAGGAGTCCGGGGAGGCGCCCGACGACCGGGTGCAGGACGCGGTGGCCCGGCATCACGCGGTGAAGGCGGCCGTCAAGGCGATCTGGCCGAAGGCCGACCCCCTCAAGCTGGTGCTGCGGCTGCTCTCCGAACCGGACTTCCTCGCCGCGCACGCCGAGGGGCTGCTCGACGACGACGAGCAGCGGGCGATCCTGTGGGCGAAGCCCGCGCGGTCCGTACGGTCGGCCAGGTGGTCGGCGGCGGACGCCGTCCTGGTGGACGAGGCGACGGATCTCGTCCGGCGCACCCCGTCCCTCGGCCATGTCGTCCTCGACGAGGCGCAGGACCTGTCCCCGATGCAGTACCGGGCAGTGGGGCGGCGCTGTACGACGGGTTCGGCGACCGTGCTCGGCGATCTCGCGCAGGGGACCACGCCGTGGGCGACGGGGAGCTGGGAGGAGGCGCTGACCCATCTGGGCAAGCCGGACGCGTTGGTGGAGGAGCTGACGGCCGGTTTCCGGGTGCCGCGCGAGGTGATCGCGTACGCCTCCCGGCTGCTGCCGTTCATGTCCCCCGGGCTGACGGAGGTGTCGTCGGTCCGTGAGGCGCCGGGGTCGCTGGAGGTCCATGGGATCCCCGGTGGTGAGGAGGCGGCGGTGGAGAATCTCGACGCGGCGGTCGTGGCGGCCTGCCGGGCGGCGCTGCTGCGCGAGGGGTCGATCGGCCTGATCGCGGCGGATGTACGTGTCCCCGCGCTGGCCGCCGCGTTGTCGGCGGCGGGTCTCGCGCATCTCGACCCGGGCGACGAGACGACCGCCGGGTCCCGGCTGACGCTGGTGCCCGCGTCGCTGGCGAAGGGTCTGGAGTACGACTACGTGGTCCTCGACGACCCGGCGTCCGTGGTCGCGGGCGAGCCGGACGAACGGACCGGGCTGCGGCGGCTGTACGTGGTCCTGACGCGCGCGGTCTCGGGGCTGACGGTGATCCACCGGCAGCCGCTGCCGGGCCAGTTGGCCGCCGTCTGAGCCAGGCCGTCGCACCGCCGGCTTTCCGGACCGGGCCCGCCCGGCGTGGGGACGTATCGCACCGCCCCCGTTCCCGGATCGGGCGCCGGGATGCAACCATTCACCCGTTCGGGGGGTCGGACCTCCCGAATCACAGACCCTGGGTACGGCGGGGCGGGGCGGAGCGCGCCGCCCCGTCTCCGTACCCCGATGAATTCACAAACTGGGGAACATATGCGCATACGTGCATCCATCGCCGCCGTCACCGGCGCCCTGGCGCTGACCGGGCTTCTCGCCCCGCACGCCGTCGCCGAGGACTCGTCCCGCAAGGACCGTACGGGCACCTTCGAGAAGGCCGGTACGTCCGGTGTCTCCGCCCGTTCCGCCAAGGCGGCGGCGGAAGGCCCGACCGTGAGCAAGGTCGTGGTCAACGGGGGCAAGCCGCTCGTCGTCGGTCTCGCCGACAAGCCCGTCCGCGCGACCTTCACCGTGAAGGCGCCGGACACCATCGGATTCGTGGACGCCGAGCTGTGGGGCGGCACCACCTACTCCGAGACCAACCCGTGGGTTCCCGTCGACGGCTTCAAGAGCTGCTCGGGCACCTCGGCCAACTGCGTCGCCGACTTCCTGGTGATGCCCAAGATCGACCTCCACAACAAGGCCGGGGGCCACTGGAACTTCGCCCTCGCCGTCTTCGACGGGGGAACCGGTGAGTACGTCAACGACAAGGCCGGAAAGCTCACCCTCCTGCGTCACACCAAGCTCACCGTGAACGCGGGTCCCGAGCCGGTGAAGAAGGGCAAGACGCTCACCGTCGACGGCCAGCTGCGGATCGTGAACTGGGACCGGAACACCTACACGGGGTACATCAACCACACCGTGTACCTGGAGTTCCAGAAGAAGGACGGGAAGACCTACACACCGGTCAAGACGCTGAAGACCGACAAGGCGGGCAACGTCAGGACCACGGTCAAGGCGTCGGCCGACGGGTACTGGCGACTGCGGTACGCCGGTACGGGGACGGTCGCGCCGATCACCTCGACGGCGGACTTCGTCGACGTCCGCTGACCCCGGACACCCGCTCCTCCGGCGTCCCCCGACCAAGGACGTCCGCGCCCGCCCGCTGAACACGAAGGCCGCTTCCCGGTGGACAACCGCCGGGAAGCGGCCTTCGTCGCCGGAGCCGTACCGGCTCAGGCGTCGTAACGGCTCAGGCGTCCGAGTCGATCGCCGTCCGCCATTCCCGTACGGCGTCGGCGCTGACCGGCCCCGCCCAGCCGCCGGGGCGCGCGGCCCCGCCGATGTGGAAGGCGTCGATCCCGGCGGCGCGCAGGGCCTGGACGTGGTCGAGCCTGAGCCCGCCGCCGACCAGCAGCCGCTGCTCGTATCCCGGCTCGGTACGGCGCCCGGCCTCGGCGATCAGGGTGTCCAGGCCGGCGTCGACCCCGGCGGCGGACCCGGCCGTGAGATAGGTGTCGAGTCCGGGCAGGTCGGCGAGCTGCTTGCGGAGCGCGTCCCGGTCGGTGGCCCGGTCGATCGCCCGGTGGAAGGTCCACGAGCAGCCGGAGATCACCGCCAGCAGCCGCTCGACGGTGACCAGGTCCGGATGGCCGTCGGCGTCGAGGAAGCCGAGGACGAATTCGTCCGCGCCCTCCTCGCGCAGCCCGGCGGCGGCCTCCACCAGCGCCCGTACGTCCTCGGGCGAACCGGCCGCGAAACCGTCGGCGAGCCGCAGCATCACCCGCAGCGGGATGTCCACGGCGGCACGGATCCGCGCGAAGGTCTCCCGGGGCGGGGTCAGCCCGTCCGCCGCCATGTCCGTGACCAGCTCCAGCCGGTCCGCGCCACCGGACTGGGCCGCGACGGCGTCGGCGGCGTCCAGAGCGATCACCTCCAGAAGCCCACGGTTACTCATGTGACCCATTCCTCCAGGTGGTGGCGGTGACGGCTGGACCCACGACAGGTCTAGTCCAATAGCTCAGCCTAGTCCGCGGGTTTCCGGGGCGCATCAGCGGGCGGATGAGAGTTCGGCGGCGGTGGCCGGTTCGCGCCCCCACCCCTGGCTTGCGCGCCTCCCCCGCCGGGAAAACCCTCGCGCCACTTGCGTGCACATACCCAGGGGGGGTATATATAGATCCAGACGGGATACCCTGTAGGGGTATTAAGCAGCCGGACCGGGAGGAAGCATGGCGCACACGGCCACCCATAACCAAGAGGTGGAGCTCGCGATCGGCGGGATGACCTGCGCCTCCTGTGCCGCGCGGATCGAGAAGAAGCTCAACCGCATGGAGGGCGTGGAGGCGACCGTCAACTACGCCACCGAGAAGGCGCGGGTCACCTTCACCGACGGCATCAGCGTCAAGGACCTGATCGGCACGGTCGAGGCGACGGGCTACACCGCAGCCCCGCCGAAGCCGAAGCAGCAGTCCGCCGCGTCCGCCGACGGCGGCGCGGGGGCGCCGGGCGCCGAGGAGGAAGAGGACGATCCGGAGCTGCGGACGCTGCGCGAGCGGCTGATCACGGCCCTGGTCCTCTCCGTCCCGGTGATCGCGATGGCGATGATCCCGGCGCTCCAGTTCCAGTACTGGCAGTGGCTGTCGCTCACGCTCGCCGCCCCGGTCGTCGTCTACGCGGGCTGGCCGTTCCACCGGGCCGCCTGGAAGAACGCCCGGCACGGCGCCGCGACCATGGACACGCTGATCTCGGTCGGCACGGTCGCCGCGTTCATCTGGTCCCTGTACGCGCTCTTCTGGGGCCACGCCGGATATCCCGGCATGACCCACCCCTTCGAGCTGACCATCCAGCGCAGCGACGGCGCCTCCAACATCTATCTGGAGGCCGCGGCGGGCGTCACCACCTTCATCCTCGCCGGGCGCTACTTCGAGGCCCGGTCGAAGCGCAAGGCCGGCGCGGCCCTGCGGGCCCTGATGGAGCTGGGTGCCAAGGAGGTCACCGTCCTCCGCGACGGCGAAGAGGTCCGGGTACCGACCAACGAACTGAAGGTCGGCGACCACTTCCTGGTCCGTCCCGGCGAGAAGATCGCCACCGACGGCATCGTGATCGAGGGCTCGTCCGCCGTGGACGCGTCCATGCTGACCGGCGAGTCCGTCCCGATCGAGGTGTCCCCCGGCGACGGGGTCACCGGCGCCACCCTGAACGCGGGCGGCCGGCTGGTCGTCGAGGCGACCCGGATCGGCTCCGACACCCAGCTCGCCCGGATGGCCAAGCTGGTCGAGGACGCGCAGACCGGCAAGGCCGCCGCCCAGCGGCTCGCCGACAAGATCTCCGGCGTCTTCGTGCCGATCGTGATCCTGCTGTCCATCGGCACCCTCGTCACCTGGCTCGCGCTGGGCGAGGGCTGGGCGGCGGCGTTCACCGCGGCCGTCGCCGTACTGATCATCGCCTGCCCCTGCGCCCTGGGTCTGGCCACGCCGACCGCCCTCATGGTCGGTACGGGCCGCGGCGCCCAGTTGGGCATCCTGATCAAGGGTCCCGAGGTGCTGGAGTCCACCCGCCAGGTGGACACCGTCGTCCTCGACAAGACCGGCACCGTCACCACCGGCAAGATGGCGCTCCTCGGTGTGCACACCGCCGACTCGGCCGGCGAGGACGAGGTCCTGCGTCTGGCGGGCGCTCTGGAGAACGCCTCCGAGCACCCGATCGCCCAGGCCGTCGCGGCCGGGGCGGTGGAGAAGGTCGGGAAGCTCCCGGCGCCGGAGGACTTCGCCAACATCCCCGGACTCGGTGTCCAGGGTGTCGTCGACGGGCACGCCGTGCTCGTGGGCCGGGAGAAGCTGCTGGCCGAGTGGGAGATCCGGCTCCCCGATGGTCTGAAGCGGGCCAAGGACGAGGCCGAGGCCCGGGGCCGTACCGCCATCGCGGTCGCCTGGGACGGCGAGGCGCGGGCCGTGCTGGAGGTCGCCGACGCGATCAAGGAGACCAGTGCCGAGGCCATCACCCGGCTGCGGGCCCTGGGCCTCAAGCCGATCCTGCTCACCGGTGACAACGAGGCCGTGGCGAAGGCCGTGGCCGCCGAGGTCGGCATCGACGAGGTGATCGCCGAGGTCATGCCGGAGGACAAGGTCGACGTGGTCAAGCGCCTCCAGGCCGAGGGCCGGAGCGTGGCGATGGTCGGCGACGGCGTCAACGACGCGGCGGCGCTGGCCCAGGCCGACCTCGGTCTGGCGATGGGCACGGGTACGGACGCGGCGATCGAGGCGAGCGACCTGACCCTGGTCCGGGGCGATCTGCGGGTGGCGGCGGACGCGATCCGGCTGGCCCGCAGGACGCTCGGCACGATCCAGTCCAACCTGTTCTGGGCCTTCGTCTACAACGTGGGCGCGCTGCCGCTGGCGGCGATGGGCATGCTCAGCCCGATGATCGCGGGAGCGGCGATGGCCTTCTCCTCGGTCTTCGTGGTCGGCAACAGCCTGCTGCTGCGGCGCTTCAAGGCCGTGTCGTAGGAGGTCGCGGGAGAGCGGGAGGGCATACGGAAGGGGGCCCCGGGGCGCGGATAGCCCCCGGGCCCGGGGGAGATAAAAAAAAAAAAAAACCCCAAAAAATGGTGGATAGAGTATTTCGGGATGATGGTGTTATTTGT